>CAZKYJ010000638.1:0-3727 GCA_964556355.1 uncultured Verrucomicrobiales bacterium
CACTAGCCGACCACAAGAAGGTGGCCGGCTGGGTTTCCATCGCGTCGGCGAACTGGTCGAGTGCCGTAGCCGCAAAGGTCTGCGTGGAACCGAAAGTGATGCTGGTGTTGGCGGGAGACAATGCGATGGCCGAGGCCTGCGGGAGCACTCGGACGTTCACCGAACTCGTCACGGCGAGCCCTTCAGCATCGCGGACGGTGACCGTCAACACGTAGTCCCCGAGGGCGCTGAAAGTCGCGGCCGATGAGTCGGCATCGGTGTCGTTGGGGGTGAAGAACACGGATGCGGCACCGGTGGCCGACCACCCGTAGGTCAGGCTCGAATCACCACCGTCATCGGTAGCACCGACGGTCACGTCGGTCGAGGCCTGACGGATTATCTGGAAGGTCGTCCCGTCGGGGTCGGTGACGGACTCCGTGGACGCAATGGTGGCCTCGGACGTGATGACGGGTGGATCGTTCGCGAGGTTGCCGCCGCCGAGGAGGGCCAGGCTGTCGATGTACCACCCTTCGCCACCCGTTCCAGAGTCGGTCGCGAGTATCCAGCGGAAGCGTAGCGAATGTCCGGCAAACCGGGCGGTATCATCGAGATTGATCACGGTTTCGATGAAGCCTCCGCTGTCGCCCGACCACGCGGGGAGCCCTGCGAAATCGCTCCGGCCATTCGGTGGGCCACCCGTCCTGATGGTGGCCGCGTACCCGTTGCTGGCGAAACTCATCCCCGAGGAGGCATCGTCTACCCCGAGCCAGGCCCCACCATCGACGGCCGCCTCCAGGCGCCCACCGTCCCGGCTCGCTTGGAGACTAAACAGATGCCAGAACTTGAGCTGGAGATCGCTGGCGTCGGACGGGACAGCGATCGGCGGCGACGTGAGCTCGGCCGTCGATTTCGACGAGGGCGCCGCCGCGTGGTAGGAGCGGTTGGGCGTGTGCATCCGAGCGGTGCTGAGCGCCCAGCCGTTCGTGCCGGTCGGCGCGGTGGATGCCCACCCGGTCGGGGCGCCGTCAAAGTTCTCGCTCCATAGCGCGCCGGTGACGGTGAAGGCGGAAGGGAGCGTGAAGGTGTCGCCGCCGGGATTGCTGGCCACAAGGTCCCAATCCCCCGGCGTGGCGGCGCTCAAGTCGAGCTGGCATCGGAGCCCTCCGCCGAACAACGCGATCCCGGTAGCGCCGATGCTCGGTTCGCCTACCCGCACCAGCGAGACGGTCGTCTCTTGAACGAACCCGCTGCCGGCCAGATCGATGGTGACGGTGCCGGGCAGCCCGCTCGGTGGATTGACGCCGGTGAGGATGAGGGGGGGCGGTGGCGGTTCTTCGGCGGAGGCACCCGAAAGGAGCAGGGAGTAATCCTGCCCTCCACCGCTCAGCTGACCCTTGAAGCTGACGGCCAGCTGGTAGGTGCCCAAGTCTGACGGTGAGGGGATGAACACCTGTTCGACGTTGTCGGTGGAGTTCGTCCCGGTGGTGGCCGGAGACGCCATGGCCGCCTGAGTCCACTGCCCCACGAAGGGCATCACGTAGGGGCGGTACTCGCTGCCGTCAGGACCGATGATCTTACAGTCGAGGTCGTTGACAAGGCGGGGGCTCCGCAGGTCGGACGTGCTGGTGGCGGCCCCGGCAGGATCCGTCCAGCAGAGGGTGGCGCGGAGAGGGCTCGAGCCGTCCCAGACGAAAGCGTGGGAGGTTACGGGGTTTGCCGAATCGAGGCGGCCCTCCGTGA
Organism: uncultured Verrucomicrobiales bacterium; assembly: GCA_964556355.1. Classification (GTDB taxonomy): domain Bacteria; phylum Verrucomicrobiota; class Verrucomicrobiia; order Verrucomicrobiales; family DEV007; genus CAZKYJ01. The sequence continues at coordinate 1,720 of CAZKYJ010000638.1, forward strand.
GGAGCCTCATTGCCGGTACTGATTGGTGCTCGGTGATCAGGTCGGCCGCGGCTTTCACGTCGACGAGACCCCAACCAAATTTGTAGTCTGGGCCAGCCGTACCCAGGTCGTCGGCTGTGTGGATCAGCAGCCCTTTGAGGGTACTGGATCGCATTGCCTGTCCGGGGAACAACTCCGCGTAGCGCCGGACGAGGAGCGCCGCAGATCCCGTCGCGTTAGGCGAGGCCATGCTGGTGCCGCTGAACGATCCGTAGGCGGAATCGGTGCCGTTGCGCGACGAGTAGAGGCCGTCCCCATTGGCCACGAGGTCAGGCTTGATCCGGCCATCGTCGGTCGGTCCCCACGACGAGAACGAACTCGCCACCGACTTCGAAGGGTCGCGCAGCCCGCCCGTGACCGCGTCGCTAACGGATCCGACGGTGACCACGTTCTTCGCGAGCGCCGCGTAGGCTAGCGTCTCGTAGCCGCCCCGGTAGGCCGCATCCCCCGGCGGGTGCAGTTCGGCATCGTAGGCGACGGTGGTCGAACTCCCGGGTGAGAGAGCGACGAGCTGCCCGGTCGAAGGATTGTCGACACGGTCGTTGCCCGCGCTGCGGAAAATCAGGTAGTAGGGGGCGCTGTAGGCCAGCGCGTCCTGTTCCCGGGACTGCGCATTGTAACGTCCGAAGTCCTGCTCGGTCGCGCTGCTTCCGGTGCCGTTCCCATACCACTCCCAGACCCGGGTTCCGTTGTTCACGTAATTCCACCCGCTGACGAAGCCGTAGCTGTGGTTGGAGAGGTAGATAGTTCCCGGCTGGTCAGGAGCGCTCGCAGCGCGCGATGTCATTTCTGCGATGTCACTGTTCCAATCGTAGCTATCGACCATCGCGCCCGGCGCCATCCCCTTGGCGATGGCGACGACACCGGCGGCGGCGAGGGTGCCGCCGACATGGGTCGCATGGTCGATGGGCACCGCACCATCGAGCGAGCTGACCCGCCCCACTAATTCTTGGTGGGTTGTCCTCGCGGCTCCGCCGTCCCAGAGCCCGATGGTGAGACCGGCGCCGTCGACCGAGTAGGCAGATCGCACGGTGTCGGCACCGCTGCTGATGGCGGCATTGGCGTTGTGGGTGGTCAAGTAAACGGGCTCGTTGCCCTCAAACCCCACAATTTCTTGGAGGACTCCATTGGGCCGAATGACTCTGACGGGAAGCCCACGGGCGACGGCGCGATTCCGGGCGTCGCTCTGTCGCTGAAGGGCGATGGACTGGAGCCGGGCCACCACCGCCGCCCTCGAAGAGGGGGTCGCGAGGTCGATACCAGGCTGATCCAACACGTCTCCGGCCTGCTCTTGAGCGACAGCATGCGACGCACCGAACACCGCCGAGAAGAGAGCATAGATATATAAACGGGGAGGCATCGGGTTCGGCCGGGTGGGGGGCTGCACGCTAGAGGGCTGTCTCCAATGTTCAATGGAGCAGATCCGGAGAACGATACGGCAAAATTTATTCCCCTCAGCTATGGTTTTTATAAAAACGGCCTACGGCGATGGGCGGCGCCGCCAGAAGTCGGGGCATTTGATGCGTGGCTGCGCGCGGTCCGTGATCGGGGAGTCCGCTGGACCTGCGCGGGCGGCGGCGCAGTGGACGGGCAAATCGGATCGTCCTTGGCGGTGGCCATCAGCGACGCCGCAGTCGATAAAATCGGCCGGACGGGTCGATGGGGATGTCGATGAATGTGTCGTTCCCGGAGGTCTTGGTGCGCGGGGATTCCTGAAACCAGGTTGCGGAATCGAGTCGCTGGCTAGACTCCAGCCGATAGGGAAAGCTGGCGCTCGGCCAGCTCAAACGGAAGCAGCCGTCCCGGATCCTCGGCACGGGAGCCGGAAGCACGGCCGGCTCCCCGTAAAACAGGGACACCGCCCCGAAGAGCGAGCCCAATCCAACGTCCTCGCCTGGCGTGCCCACGGCCAGGTCGCCCGCCCCGTCACCATTGAAGTCGCCGATCCCCATGGCGAGCCCGAACCAGT
>CAZKYJ010000639.1:0-3726 GCA_964556355.1 uncultured Verrucomicrobiales bacterium
CCGCTCCTCGACCTCTGGGGGCTTGCGCTCGACGACGTGATCGGGAAGACCTTCGCCGAACTGAACTACCCTCCCGAGCTAGCCGCCACCCTCGAGAAGCAGATCCGGCAGGTCTACTCGACGGGGCAGGGTCTCGCGGCGGAGACCCCCTACACGGGGATCGATGGCGAAGAGGGACAGTTCGAATACATCTTCACCCCCATCTTCGCGGAGGACGGCTCGGTCGAGTTGCTCGCGGGATCGACGCGCGACGTCGCCGAGCGCAGGCGCGTGGCCGACGCCCTCGCGCGCAGCGAGGCGAAGTTCCGCCAGCTCGCCGATAGCATCCCCCAGCTCGCCTGGATGGCGGAGCCCGACGGCGGGATCTTCTGGTTCAATCAGCGCTGGTTTGAATACACCGGCACCGTGCTCGCCGAGATGGAGGGCGACGGCTGGCAATCCGTCCACGATCCCGACACCCTTCCCGTGGTCGTCGAGCGCTGGAGGGCGTCGATCGAGAGCGGCGAGCCTTTTGATATGACCTTTCCCCTCCGCGGAGCCGACGGCGTCTTCCGACCGTTCCTCACCCGGGTCATGCCGTTTCGCAACGACGATGGCAACATCGCCGTCTGGTTCGGGACGAATACCGACGTCAGCGAGCAGCGACGGCTGCTGGCCGAGCGCGAAGAACTCCTCGAGAGCGAGCGCGCCGCCCGGAGCATCGCCGAGCGTGCCAGCCAGATGAAGGACGAGTTCCTCGCCACCCTCAGCCACGAGATCCGCACCCCGCTCAACGCGATCTTTGGCTGGGCGCAACTCCTGAAAACTGGCAACGCGGATGCCGGACGCGTGCGCGAGGGCATCGAGGTGATCGACCGCAACGTGCGAATGCAGGTACAGCTCGTCGAGGACCTCCTCGACATGAGCCGCATCACCTCGGGCAAGCTCCGGCTCGACGTCCGCCAGATGGACGTCACCGGGTGCATCGAAGACGCCATCGAAACAGTGCAGGCGGCGGCCGAAGCCAAATCTATCCGCATCGAGAAGGTCATCGACCCCCGGGCCGGCCCCATTTCGGGCGATCCCGCACGCATCCAGCAGATCTTGTGGAACCTGCTGTCCAACGCCATCAAATTCACCCCCAAGCTCGGGAAGGTTCAGGTGGTTCTCGAGCGCGTGAACTCCCACCTCGAAATCTCGGTGGCCGACTCCGGCCAGGGGATTGCCCCCGAGTTTCTTCCCCACGTTTTCGACCGCTTCCGCCAGGCCGACGGCACCGCCACCCGGCACCACGGCGGCCTTGGCCTCGGCCTCGCCATCGTCAAGCAGCTGGCCGAACTCCACGGCGGATCGGTCCGCGCCGCCAGCGAAGGGGAGGGCCGCGGCAGCACTTTCACCCTTCATCTCCCGCTCAAGGCCACCGCCGAAGGATCCGCGGAAGCCGATCGCCGCCACCCCCACGCCTACGTGGAGGAGCCCACCATCCCGCGGGAGGACGTCGATCTCTCCGGCCTCAAAGTCCTCGTGGTCGATGACGAGCGGGATGCCCGCGAGCTCCTGCGCCGCGTCCTGGAGAACTGCGGAGCCAAGGTCATCACCGCGGCCGCGGCCGCCGAGGCCATCGCCGCCATGCGCTCGCGCCCGCCCGACGTGCTCATCAGCGACATCGGCATGGCCGAGACGGACGGCTACAGCTTCTTGCGTACCGTTAGACAGCTGCCCAGGGACGACGGCGGCAGCGTCCCCGCCATCGCCCTCACCGCCTTCGCCCGCTCCGAGGACCGCACCAAAGCACTCCTCAGCGGGTTCGTTGCCCATATCTCGAAACCCGCCGACCCGCTCGAACTCGCGGCCACTGTGGCGGCCATCGCCGGCAAGACCGGGGGAGCCCCCCCGGATCGATGACCGCGCTGAACCGCCCTTGAAGCTGGCGACGTCCCGCTCGCGGCGCCGGAATCTGAGCCCTTTCCCCGCGTCGAAATTCGGTGTAACCTGATCGGTTATGATTGCGCAGCTCCGAGCGGCCACCGCCGCCATCGCCGCTTCCATCGCGATCGGCATCCCCCCCGCCGGCGCCGATCTCGACGATCTCCACAAGAGCAATCTCAGCCGCGAGCCGGGCGCCATTTACGTGGAGGATCTTTTCGAGCGACCGCTCAAGCTCAAAGTCAAGAAATCGGCTCCCATCTACTACCAGCTCAGCGCCCAGCGCCTAGCTGGCACCCTCTTGGATAACCAGGCGGTGCAGCTCGTCGCGCTGAGCGACAAGAACGCCTTCCGCGTCCGCGGGCGCGCCACCCACGGCGGCGTCTCCGGTTGGGTCGGCAAAGATTTTCTTGAGGAGCCCTCCCCCGGATTCTTCGAGGGCCTCGAGAAGCTCTATGCACGCCAGCGTCTCGTCGAGGATCTCGTCGCGAAGAAAGAGGTGGCACTCGGAATGACGCCCGAGGAGGTCGTCGCCTCGATTGGCCAGCCGGACGAGCGGAGCTCGCGCGTCGACGCCCAGGGCTCCGAGCAGTCGTTCTCCTACATCACCTACGACCGCGTGCCCCAGATCGTCCCGCGCCAGGACGCCTACGGCCGGGTCTACAACGCCACCGTTTACGTGAAGATCGAAACCGGCCGGCGCGCCGTCCACTTCAAGGACGGCGTCGTTTCCGCCATGGAGCAGACCGAACAGCGCCCGGTCAACCGCGGCCCGAAAATCGTCCCCCCACCGATCGTGATTTTTTAGGGCTGATGCCCGAGGCGATATGACTGCCCATTCACTCATCTTCGGCTCCCTGGGACTGGCCTCCGCCGCTCTGGTGGCACTGAACTTCGTCCGCGCAAGAACCCCGGGCACGACCCCAGTTCCACCAGCCCCGACGGCCGCGGCTCCCACGGCTCTCGCAGGCGTCACCGACCCCCAATCCCCCGAGGCCCAGCTCGAGGCGTTTCGCCGCAGGATCCTCGACCATCTCGTGGTGATCCCGGCTCCCGGATCCCCTCCTCCAAGCTTGCTTCCGACTTCTCCGGAATTCCCCAACCGCCCCGGCATGCCGGTTGTCACCTTCCCTGCCCCCAAAGTCTGGAGCGAGTTCGAAACCAACGGAACCCCCTTCCAGATCAACCCGCTCTCGCTCGAAATTGCCGACGCGAATTGACACGCCCCTCACCCGTGCTTCACTACGGGCTGCGCGGCTCCTGCCCAACCGCCCGCCCGACCGGGCGGGAGTTCGCGCACTTTAATTTTTCCGGCGAGGTGGCCAAGTGGTAAGGCGACGGTTTGCAAAACCGTTATTCGCGGGTTCGATTCCCGCCCTCGCCTCCATCTCCTAACACTCAACGAGTTATGGCGAAATTAAGGCCTCCGAAAACGGCCTATGCCAACGCAGAATGCCAACAGTGTTCAGCCTTGGGACGCGAGGTATGCCATCAGGCTCTCTAGCACGATCAGCCGCGTGCCCCGGTTCGTTCCGGGTCTTTTGACGCTCCTGCTGTCGACCGGTGGTCGGTTGCCATTGCGCTCGCTCGGGAGAATCAGCTCGTTGCGCTTCGAACGGCTGAGGCCGGAATAGGGGCAACGCTCGCCCGATTTGGGCAACCGGATGTAGGTGGGGTTTCCTCCGGCTCCGGACGAGGATGACTGGTTTGTTGGGCTGTCCATTTGTTGGGCTGGTGTGCGTTCTTTGGGGATGGAATCCCCGAAGCGGTAGTAGAAATCGAGGCCGCCGCCGTCGAGGACGATCTGTTCGACGAACGAGG
>CAZKYJ010000640.1:0-3715 GCA_964556355.1 uncultured Verrucomicrobiales bacterium
GGGTGATGTCCAATGCCGACGGTGCCCCGTTTTTCGGCGTCAACGATTTCGACGAGGCCTGCGTCTCTCCCTTCAGCTACGACATACGGCGTGGTGCCGTTGGCTTCCATATCGCGGCCAGGGAGAACGGGCTCTCGAAGAAGAAACGCGCCAAAGTCGTGCGCGCCTTCGTCCGGGGGTATTTCGAGCAGCTGATACATTTCGCCAAAGACGATGCCGAGATCACCCACCAGTACCGCATCGACAACTCTCCCAAGATGATCCGCAAGCTCCTCGAGGGAGCGGTGCAATCACGGGAGTCGTTCCTCGAAGAGCACGTCAATCTCAAAGACGCCCGCTTCAAGCCGACCGAGGAGATTGTCCCCCGCAGCGAGAACGTCCCCAAACTGCAGAAAGTGATCCACGCCTACCGCGCGACCAACGGCTGGGACAACCGGCGCAAGCCCAAAGCTTTCTACACCGTCAAAGACGTGGCCGTCAAACGCGGCAGCGGTACCGCCAGCCTCGGGCTCGACCGCTACTTCGTGCTCATCCGCGGCGAGGCCGACGCCGTCGAGAACGACGTGATCCTCGAACTGAAGCAGTCCCGCCCGTCGGCCCTCGACGGGCTCGTCCCCTGGGTCGCCCCGGTCAAAAAGAAGCATGCCGACCCCACCCACGCCGCGCATATCGCCCGGGCTCAACGCATCCACCTCGTCGGCGGAGATCCCTTCTACGGATCCGCGACCATCGACGGCAAGAGCTTTCTCGTGCGCGAGCGCAGTCCCTACAAGGACGATATCGATCCCGGCGACCTCGATTTCAAACACCTGAAGAAATACGCCCGGATCTGCGGGGCCGCCCTGTCGCAGCCCCACGCCCGCTCCGACGCCGACACCGGGGTGATGGAGGGCGACGCCGAGCACCGCATCCTCACCTCGGTCGACCGCGATCTTTTCTGCGCCGACGTCGTCCGCTTCGCCCACGACGCGGCCCGGCGCATCTACGCCGACCACGAGGCCTTCCGCCAAGACCACGAGCTCGGGGCGTTCGCCTTCGCGAATCGCTGACGCGCGGCGCGGCGCCGGAGCTACACTGCCAGCTTCTGCTCGAGGATGTCGCCGACCACTTTCGGGTTTGCCTTGCCTTTGCTGAGCTTCATGACCTGCCCCTTGAGGAAGTTGATCGCTTTGGCATTTCCTCCCCGGACGTCGTCGGCCACGGTGGGATTCTCCGCGATGACCTGGTCGCAGAAAGCCTCCAGAGCCCCCGTATCGCTGACCTGCTCGAGGCCTTTCTCTTTGATGATCGAAGCGGGCGCTTGGCCGGTCTCGGCCATGGCCGCGAAGACCTCCTTGGCCTGGCTGCCGCTGATCTTGCCGGAGGCGACGATAGACACCAGCTCGCGGAGGTCGTCGGGGGAGACGGGAGACTCGGAGATATCCAACGACGCAGCATTGAGGACGGCCGGGAGGTCGTTGATGACCCAGTTGGCGACCAGCTTCTTCTGCCCGGAACCATCCACGGCGCGTTCGAAGTAAGCGGCGAGGGCGAGGTCGCTACTGAGGACGCTGGCGTCGTACTCGCTGACCCCGCACTCCGCGACATAGCGGGCGGCTTTCTCGTGCGGGAGTTCGGGCACCCTCGGGGCGACGCGTTCTCTGATGGCCGCCGTGCGCACCGGGAGGAGGTCGGGTTCGGGGAAATAGCGGTAGTCGTGGGCGTCCTCCTTGGTGCGCATGACGGAGGTCTCGCCCATGTCGTCGTCCCAGCGGCGGGTGGATTGCACCTGGGCGATCCCCTGGCGGAGTTCGCTCGTCTGGCGGTCGATCTCGAAGTGGATGGCGCGGCGGACGGCGCTGGTGCTGTTGAGGTTCTTCAGTTCGATCTTGGCCCCGAGTTGGGTGGTGCCGGCGGGGCGGACCGAGATATTGACATCGCAGCGCATCTGCCCCTTCTCCATGTCGGCGTCGCTGACGCCTCCGGCGAGGAGGATCTGGCGGAGCGAGTTGAGGTAGGCGACCGCCTCCTCGGCCGTGTCGATGTCGGGATCGGAGACAATTTCCATGAGCGGGGTGCCGGCCCGGTTGAAATCGATGCTGGTGTTGCGCTCGTGGTGGGTGCTCTTGGCGACGTCCTCTTCCAGGTGGATGCGGGTGAGCTTGACGACCTTACCGGGGCTGAGGAGGTCTTTTTGGATATCCTTTGGGTAGCAGTGGTCGTAAAGCGGCACGCCACCGCCCACGCAGAGCGGGAGGTCGAACTGGGAGAGCTGGTAGTTCTTGGGCATGTCGGGATAGAAGTAGTTCTTCCTATCCCATTTGGAGACATCGGTGATGTGGCACCCTAACATGAGCCCGGTAAGGATCGTGTTCTCGATGGCCGACTCGTTGAGGACGGGCAGGGCGCCGGGGAGCCCGAGGCAGACCGGGCAGGTCAAGGTGTTGGGTGGCGCACCGTAGGAGGCCTCGCAGGCGCAGAACATTTTGCTCGCGCTATTGAGCTGCGCGTGGACCTCGAGGCCGATGGTGGTGATGTAGTCGTCGGCCACGGCGCTAGACCAACATCAGGGCGGGCTGCTCGATGAACTTCTTGAGCGAAGCGAGGTAGGCGGCACCCACGGCGCCATCGACGACGCGGTGGTCGCAGCTGAGGCCGACGTCCATACGGAGGCCGGCGACGATGCTGCCGTCCTTGCCCACGACGGGCTTGTTGACGATGGCACCGATGGAGAGGATCGCGGCCTGCGGAGGGTTGATGATGGCGTCGAACGAGGTGATGCCGAAGGCGCCGAGGCTGGAGACGGTGATGGTGCCACCCTGCATCTCGTCGGGCTTCAGCTTTTTAGTGCGTGCGCGCCCGGCGAGGTCTTTGACCCCTTGGCTGATGCCGAGGAGGCCTCTGGCCTGGGCATCTCGGATGACGGGGGTGACGAGACCGTCATCGACCGCGACGGCGACGGCGAGGTGGACGCTGGCAAACTGGAGGATGTGGTCGCCGTTGAAGGAAGCGTTGACGGCGGGGTTCTCCACGGCGGCGGCGACGACGGCCTTGAGGACGAAGTCGTTGACGGTGTACTTGTTCGCATTCTCGTCAGCTTCGGCGGCGGCATTGATCTGCTTGCGCAAGGCCATCATGGGGGCGGCGTCGATCTCGGTGTGGAGATAGAAGTGCGGGATGGTGGTCTTGGACAGGAGGAGGCGCTCGGCGATGATGTTACGCATCCCGGTGAGCGCGATCTTCTTGTCCTCGGCGGACGCGGTGGCCTGCACCGGTGCGGGCGCGGGTGAGCTGGCGGCTGCCGGAGCGGCGGTGCCGCCGCCGGCCTTGGCGCCCTCGACGTCGGCCGCGACGATGCGCCCGCCGGGGCCGCTCCCCGTCAGCGTGCTGAGCTTGACCCCTTTCTCCTTCGCGATCTTCTTGGCGAGCGGTGAGGCGCGCACGCGCGAGCCGCCGTCATCGGCCTCGGCTTCCTCTTCCGTCGCCGGCGCCGCGGTGGAAGCGGCTTCGGCGGCCGGCTCCTCGGACGGGGCGGGAGCGGCAGAGCCACCCCCGTCCGGGGAAGCGGGAGCCTCTTCCCCGTCTTCGACGAGGGCGCCGATGATGGCACCGACTTCGACCTTCTCACCTTCTTGCACGTAGATTTTGCCGAGGGTGCCGTCGTCGAACGCCTCCATTTCCATGGTGGCCTTGTCGGTTTCGATCTCGGCGATGATGTCGCCGATCTCGACCTCGT
>CAZKYJ010000641.1:0-214 GCA_964556355.1 uncultured Verrucomicrobiales bacterium
GCTCGAGAAGTTTTTCGGGATCTCGGTGCCGGGATACCGGTCGTGGGTGAAGTCGAGCAGGGTGATGCTGAACGGCTTGTATTCCCGGCGCTGGCGGAGCGCGAGGGAGAAATCGCGGCCGTCGGCGGTGACGACCTGCGGGTCGCTGATCGCATTCGAGACCAGCCAGGTTCCCAGGGACTCACCCGAGGCACGGTTTTTTAGCTCGAGGAAT
>CAZKYJ010000641.1:224-3709 GCA_964556355.1 uncultured Verrucomicrobiales bacterium
TGCTCTGGGCAGGTCGCGCCGATCCATCGACGTTTCGCGCGGTTTCTCGCCGACCACGGTCTCTTGGGCGATTCCTTGGTCGGCGAGGATGAGGGTGGCGGGGTCTGCGCCCTCGGGGATGGGAAGGAAGTCCGAGTTCTGGACGAACTTGCGCACCGAAATGTCGAAGGGGAGCGACTCGAGGGCGAAGGTCGTTCCGGTTTTGATCCGTCCTTGGGGGATGACCGTCACGTTGCTGCCCTCGGCGATGGCCAGCTCGATCTCGCGGGGGGCTTCGGAGTAGGATTTTGTGGAGGTCGCCCGTGGCTCGCCGTCCGGGCCGGGTTCCTCGAGGCGCATCTGCGCTTCGCGGGCGAACATGCCGGTGAGGAGTTCACCGACGAGGAGGAGGATGACGCCGAGGTGGATGAAAATGAGGCCGCTCTTTTCCCACTTCCACTTGAAGCGCGTGACGTGGGCGAATAGGAGGTTCGTCAGCAGGAGGGTGCCCAAGAGATTCCCCCCGGGGAGGGGGACGACGAATTTGGGATCGGTAAAGGGAATCCCGACGAGGGCCACCCATGACCGGAAGTAGCGCTCGAGCACCATGTAGATCCCGAGGTTCACCTGGTCGAGCGTGGCGATGAAAATGAGCACCATGCCCAGCCCGAGGAGGACGACAGTCAGGCGGAGGGAGGAGAGGAACTGAATGAGGTGTCGCACGGGGCTTCGGATCGAGATCGGGCGTTTTGTTCTAGGGGGCGCTAGACGTGGCGATAAACTCTTTGAAATTGTCGCGGTGTTCGGCGGCGAGGACGGCGTCCCCGGACATCTTGAAAAACCAAGTGTGCTCGGGGCCCTTGGCTATAGCGGCAAAGATGGCGGCCTTATGGGCACCCCCGATAAGAAGTTCGTCGCTGACGATTTCGATGTAGAGGATGGAGCCCATTTTACCGTCGATGGTGGAGCTCTGCTCGGCTAGCTGGGTCTCTTCCACCGGGTCGAGTTGGAGCTGTTGGCGCCACCGGTTGACGTTCTCGAGGTCGGTTCCCATCGAGCCGGGAATCGGGATGACGGCGATATCGATGGTGGCACCGTTCTCCGAAGTCGCGACGAGGCTGGCGGCACGCATGGCGCTGGGCGGTGCCGCGAGCCAGCTCCGCGGGGCGGTGAATTCGAACGGAGGCAAGGGCGGGGCGTCCTCGGGATCCATCATGGCGTGTTCCGGGATGTCGGGGGATTCGGTGCCCGTGGCCAGAGAGCCGGCGGCATCGACGGTCTTGAGGAAGGTGATGAACGAACCCCGGTAACCCGAGACGGCGGCGCTGGTGCCGGAGAGCTTGAAGAACCACGTGTTGTCGCTCATCGGAAGGATGGCGGCGGACGTGGCCGGCGAGTCCGGGGCGTCACCGCCGGCCATGTCGAATACCATCATCCCCAAATCGCCCTCGCCATCACCGATGGTGACGATTTCGGGGGTCATCTCCGTCGCCGTGAGCTCGGGGAGGCCGAGCTGGCCGCGCCAGCGATTCACGTTGGCGATAATGCCGCCGACGTCCCCGGGGAACGCAGTGATCGAAAGATCGAGTTCGGTGCCGTCATCTCCGGGGATGGTGAAGCTTCCCTTGCGTACCGAGCCAGGATCGACGGCCGTTCCGTTGGGCGGGGTTCCCCAAGTCACCTCGGAGCCTTCGGTGGTGGCCATCGGGGGGTCGCCGGGTGCGGGCGGTGCCATGCCATCCGCCTCCGCGGCGGGTGGTGTCGCCGAGGCCGCCGGCTCAGCTTCGGCTTTGGCCTCGGCGGGATCGACGGAGTAGGAGCGGATTTCAGGCTCGCCACACGAAGTGAAAACGAGGGCGGAACCGAGGGAAATCGGTAGGAGGTAGCGGCTCATGGGCAACGGCATGGATCAGAACTGTTCGAGGGCATACGATGGGGGGGAAGTGGAGGGGGACAAGTGAGGAACGACAAACTTGTGTGCCGTCTTAGAACCCGTGACCGCGTGGTGGTGTCCCGGCAGCGTGGGCACGGCGCAGGTCGTCGCGAAGCGCGATCCGAGGCCTAGGCGTCGAGCACGATATTTCCGCTGGGCAGGCAGACGCAGGGCAAACAACAGCCCTCCGCGACCTGCCACTCCGGCGGCTTATTGTACTTGACCTTGCCTTCGAGGAGGGCGGTTTCGCAGGTGCCGCATCCCCCAGCGCAACAGGCGCGCGGGATCTTGCCGACACCATCCCCTTCCTTTTCGTCGGCGAAATTGAGGAGCGTCGTGGCCTCTCCGGCCATCTCGGCAGTGACTCCGCTCTTCTTGAACTCGACGTTCGCCGGTTCGATAGAGACGGTTTTGGCGACCTGCATGAAGGCCTCGTCGTGGATGTTCTCGTCCGGGACGCCCCACATGCTGAGACCCTCGCGGAGCCCGTCCATCATCGGGCCGGGGCCGCAGGTGTAGAAGTTGAAGTTATTGGAGGGGAGCACCTTCTTGAGGAGCTTGGGGTCAACGCGGCTCTGGTGGTCGTAGTCCTGTCCCAGAACGTCGTCGTCCTTCGGCCGGCTGAAGGCGACGTGGACGTGGACGTTGGGCCGACCGGCGGCACGCCACTCTTTGACCTTGTCCTTGATCATGTGCTCGTCGCTGTCCCGGACGCCGTAGAAGAAGTAGATCTCCCGTGTCGATCCCGTCTCCATGAGATGGTTCATCATGGCGAGGACGGGGGTCAACCCGACGCCTGATCCGTTGAGGACGATGCCGCCCGTGCCGCGGGAATCGAGGGCGAACCCGCCGGACGGCGCGCGCACGTCGAGGATGTCACCCTCGTGAATGTGGTCGTGGAAATAGCCTGAGGCCAGGCCGGGTGGGATGTCTGGCTTGCCGCGCGGGGCGGCCACCCGCTTGATGCTGACGCGGTAGTGATCCGGCCGGTGGCAATCCGAGAGGCTGTAGCAGCGGACGACCTCCTTGCCGTCGATCTGGAGCACGAAGGTCAAGAACTGGCCCGGAAGAAAGGTCGGGAGGGGAACCTGATTGTCGTGGGGCTCCAAATAAAACGAACAGATCCCTCCGGGTTCCGGGATCTTCTTACCCACCCGAAACTTTCGGGTGCCGTTCCAGAGGGCCGGCAGTTCCTTCCGGGACTCCCGCTCGCGCCGGATCACCCCGATCTCCTCGCGGAGCAGGCGCACGTCCTCGCCGTGGGCGGCCTTCTGCTGACGGAGGAAGCCGAGCTGCTGGGCGAGCATGGTGGCGATGACGACGCCTCCCGCAAGGAGGATGACCCATCCCGTGATCTGAAGCGCGTTGAGTTCGTCCATGATAGATAGATTCGGGCTAGCGGGGCGTGGCCGTCACGCGTCGAGCACGATATTGCCGTCGGGGAGCGAGACGCAGGGCAGGCAGCATCCGTCTTCGACTTTGAAATCGGGCTTCTTAATGTACTTGACCTTGCCCTCGAGGATGGCCGTCTGGCAGCACCCCATAGCGCCCGCCTTGCAGGCTGAGGGAATCT
>CAZKYJ010000642.1:0-3706 GCA_964556355.1 uncultured Verrucomicrobiales bacterium
CATCGACAACGGGAGCGACGACGTCCTCGGCGAGGTCTTTGATATCGGGCGTCTTCTGCCGTTCGGTTTCTCGCTGTGAGGTCGGAGGCATTCTGCGGGGGGGCGGGAGCCGTCTCCGGAAGCCTCTAGTGATTGTGGTCGCGCACGTATTCGAGGTGCTCCGCGACGGTTTCGACTCTTCCCGGGGCGTAGTGGTTTCGCTCCTCGTGATAGGAGTCGACATCGCCGCCCAGCCGGAAAAGGCGATCCCAGAGTCGGTTGGGAAGCCGATGCCGTTGGTGAAATCGATCGATGGGGGGAAGGACGCGGGTGCGCCCGGCGGGCGGAGCGGCGTCGTAGGTTGCCGTGACGGTGTCGCTGTCGATGAAACGCTCCGGAGCGCCCGTCGCGTAGGCGGTGACCAACGAGTCGGCCGGTACCCTCAAACAGTTGTCGTCGGCCTGGTAGGCGGAACCGTTGACCGAAACCATGAGTCAGGTGTTGGCGGGGTTGGGATTGGAAAGCGTGATCGACATCGGAAAGTAACTGTCCGCATACTCGCCGCCGGCCGGCGCGAACGATGGCACCGCCAGTTGCACGCCCGGGCGCAAGTGGTGGCGATGGCGACGTGCCGGGTGAGCGATTGTGGGTCGCCATTCCGAGCGTAAGCCGTTGCCGATGGGCAGGATTCTTGGGGCTACCGTAGTTCTGAGAGGTTCCCACCATACGCCGAGGAAGATCGGGGGCGGTCTTGAAGGGGCGCTCCGCCACACTGTGGAACTCTGGCGGTTCGAAAGTGGCACCTCCCGCACTCAAAATGCCCGGCGCACTCCCCAGGCGATCGATGGTCGATCACGTTCATCGGGGGGACGCGGCGGACAGGGAGCGATGTTCGAGCATCGCCAGCGGGCAATCTTGGGGGGCGACCGTGCCTAGGGAGCGCCATCGAGGACGATCGCGCCGTCCTCGAGGGTCACGGATTGGATCGCGGTTATCCGCGCCCAGGTTGCTTCGTCTTCGTCGAAAGGGGCGAGAAGGAGGTTGTCGAGGTAGCGGTTGTGGCGGAAGCCGGAGGTGAATCCTTCATCGACCTCTTTCCCGGGAACTTCGATCCCCGTGGACTCGAGGAAGAAGTCGCCGTTTTTGACCTGGGGGATGAATGTGAGCGTGCCGTTGAGGTAGCGGGATTCCTCGGAGAACGGCTTGTTCATGGGGAAGCTGATGGTGGCGGTGACCTGGCCGTCGGCGATGGAATCGGCGCGGATCATCGTCTTGATGGAATCGAGTTCTGGGACAGTGGCGAGAAGCGCGTTAAGGTCGGCGACGGTCAGGTGGATCGGGAAAGTCTTGAGGCGATCGACGACCTCGGGATCGGGCTCGGCCGGTTGGATGTCGAGCGGGGTGGAGGTGGTGAATTTCTCGATGGCGGCGTTTTGCTTGAAGAAGCTGTACCCGGCGAAGCCGAGGAAAAGCGTGACGATGAGAACGATCGCGATGGGGATGAGGCAGCCGGCACCGGGGGAGAACGGCTTCTCGGGAGCGGCGGCGTCGGTGGGAGCGGTGGGTGGGTCGGATTGCACGGGACCGGCACGGTAGTAGGCTATGCGCCGATGGCAAGAATCCTGGCAGCGATGTCTGGCGGCGTGGATAGCAGCGTCGCGGCCGCCCTCCTCCTCGAGCAGGGGCACGAGGTGGTGGGCGCCTACATGAAAAACTGGATCAACGAGGAAAATATCGCGGGGCATTGCCCGTGGCAGGAGGACATCGACGATGCCGAGGCGGTGGCGGCGCAGCTGGGGATCGAGTTCCGCGTGGTCAACCTGATCAAAGACTACCGGGAGCGGGTGGTGAAGTACCTGCTCGCGGGCTACGAAAGCGGGATCACCCCGAACCCGGACGTGATGTGTAATCGCGAGATGAAGTTCGGCGTCTTCCTCGACTGGGCGCTGGCCGAGGGCTTCGAGGGTGTGGCGACCGGGCACTACTGCCGGATCGCGCGGCATCCGGACGGTTCGGCGGACATCCTGCGCGGGGCCGATCCCAACAAGGACCAGTCGTATTTTTTGGCCCTGTTGCGGCAGGAGCAGATCCGGCGGGCGCATTTTCCCATCGGCGAGATGCTCAAGCCGGAGGTTCGGGCGAAAGCGGAAGCCCTCGGTCTCGAGACGGCAGGGAAAAAGGACAGCCAAGGCATCTGCTTTATCGGCGAGGTGAAAATGAAAGACTTCCTCGCGGCGTTCGTGGAAGACGACCCGGGGGCTATCGTGACCGTCGATGGGGAAACGCTGGGCGAGCACCGCGGGCTGCACCTCTACACGCTCGGCCAGCGGAAGGGGCTGGGGGTGGCGTCGCCGGTCTACAAGGAAGCCTACGTGGTGGTGGCCAAGCGGCCGGAGCGCAACGAACTGGTCGTCGGGTTCGACAAAGCGGACACGCCGGGGCTCTACGCGAGCCGCTGCCGGATCGGGAGCCTCTCGTTCGCCAACCGGGAGATCGCCGACGGCGAGCAGATTCTCGCACAGCCGCGCTACCGCACCGGGGCGGAGCCGTGCCGCGTAGACCGCGATGGCGACGCCTTCGAGCTGAGCTTCCAAGATCCCCAGCGCGCTCTGACACCGGGGCAGATCTGCGCGTTTTACGATGGTGAAACCTTGTTGGGCGGCGGCGTTTTCGAGCGGATCGGGGTGGGGGAGCCGGCGTTGGCCTAGGATGTTCGACGACCCCGAAATCTGCGAGGCGGCCATCCTCGGACGCTTCCGCCGACCGAAAAATGAGGGGCGCTGCGAGGGCGAGACGCACTACGCGGAGGTGACGAATCCGCGATCCGGAGTCGAACTAGGTGTTTCGCTCCGGGTGGTGGAAGGGCGCATCGAATGCGCCCGATTCGACGGGGGTGGATGCTCGGTGAGCATGGCCTCGTCCTCGTTCCTCGTCTGCCTGATCGAGGGGCAAGCCTCCGACGAGGGGTTGCGGCTCGCCCGGCTCTACCAAACGATGATGCGCTCGGAGAGCGGCGACGGCTTCGCCGAGCTCGGCCATCTGCAGGCGCTGCGCATGGTACGGGGCCTCCCAGACCGGAGGGCCTCGGCATTGCTGGCAGCCGATGTCGTCGAGCGCCTGCTCACCTCATGATAGCCCGACGATCCTCCCGTCCCCGTCGATGTCGATGTGGGTGGCCGAGGGCACTTTCGGTAGTCCGGGCATCGTCATGATTTCGCCGGTCAGGGCAACGACGAACCCGGCGCCCGCGGAAAGCCGCACGTCACGCACGGGAACCTTGAAGCCGGTGGGAGCGCCGTAGGCGGCGGGATCAGTCGAAAAACTGAACTGCGTTTTCGCCATGCAGACGGGGAACGCTCCGGCCTCGGTCTTCTGCCACTCTTCGAGCTTTCGGCCGGCGGCGGTATCGATCTCGATGTCGTCGGCCCGGTAAATTTCCCGGGCGACGGTGCGGATTTTCTCGATCAACGGGAGGTCATCGGGGTAGAGCGGCCGGAAATCCGCCGTGCCGGAATCGGCGACCTCGGCCACCGCCCGGGCCAAGTCCACCGCACCCGCACCGCCGCGCGCCCAGTGGTCGCACTCGACGCAGCGGACCCCGATGCGCCCGCAGAGCTCGACGAGCCGCCGGCGCTCAGGCCCGGTGTCCGCGGAAAAGCGGTTGATCGCCACGACGGCGGGAACTCGGAATTTGGCGACGTTCTCCAGGTGGCGTTCGAGGTTGGCG
>CAZKYJ010000643.1:0-3701 GCA_964556355.1 uncultured Verrucomicrobiales bacterium
TTTCGTCATGGATTCCATGGCGTTCGGGTTCGACGTCCACGAGGTGCCCGGGGCAACGCCGAAGTAGCCGGCCTCGGGGTTGATGGCGTAGAGGCGCCCGTCCGGGCCGGGCTTCAACCAGGCGATGTCGTCGCCCACGGTGGTGACTTCCCAACCTTTATCCTGGTACTCCTTCGGTGGGATGAGCATGGCAAAGTTGGTCTTCCCGCACGCGCTGGGGAAGGCGGCCGCGACGTAGGTCTTGTCGCCGTTGGGCGAGCGCACGCCGCTGATGAGCATGTGCTCGGCGAGCCAGCCGTCGTCCCGCGCCATGACGCTGGCAATGCGCAGGGCGAGACATTTCTTGCCCAGGAGGGCGTTGCCGCCATAGCCGCTGCCAAATGACCAGATCTCGCGCTCGACGGTGAAGTGGACGATGTACTTGTCCTCGTTGCACGGCCACGGGACGTCCGCTTGCCCGTCGGCGAGCGGAGCTCCGACAGAGTGCACACAGGGGACGAACTCTTTGCGTTCCTCGATCTTCTGCAACACGTGCGAGCCCATCCGTGTCATGATGCGCATGTTGACGGCCACGTAAGGGCTATCGCTGATTTCGACCCCGAGCTTCGCGAGCGGAGAATCGAGCGGCCCCATGCAGAACGGGATGACATACATCGTCCGGCCCCGCATGCAGCCGGCGAACTTGCCGGCGAGGATCTCCCGCATTTTGGCTGGCTCCATCCAGTTGTTGGTCGGTCCGGCCTGGTCTTTCCGGCGCGAGCAGATAAACGTGCGATCTTCGACGCGCGCCACGTCGCGGGGGTCGGAGCGTGCGAGGAACGAATTGGGGCGCTTTTCCTCGTTCAGGCGAATGAAGGTACCCGCGTCGACAAGTTTCTGGCACAGCCGGTCATACTCCACTTCCGATCCGTCGCACCAGACGACTTCGGAGGGCTGGGTGAGATCGGCGATCGACTGGACCCAGTCGGCGAGTTTCTGGAATGAGGTCATGGTTCGTGATGGGGCGGTGGGGAACTTCGGTTAGTTGTCAGACTGTGGGCTTCTCGGGGCGAATTTGGGATCTGGCATCGCTGGTGGGCAAGCGGAAAGACGCAGGGGTGATGGAGGGGGGCGGGTTCCACGATCGGCGGTTGCTTCGTCAGCACACTCGTCATCCGAATCCTCCCTAGTCTTCCGCGGTGTCGATCCCATAATCTGCAGCCAGTCCGGAAATTACCGTTGCCAACTCGTCGTCTCGCAATGGTAGGTCATAGAGCACGAAGCGCGTCAGTTCGCCGTCGAAGGACTCTTTCCCCGGGTGCTCGACGGCGTCGCGCTCCTGGCCGATGGCGAGCTTCGAGGCGTCGGCCGTCGGGTTGATCGGGACGGACGCGGAGGCGACGGGCGAGGGCGCATTGACGAAGAGTTCGACGGCCGCGCGATCGGTTCCGGCGGCCATGCGTCCGGCCACGATGTGGTAGCGTCCGATCTCGATTCTCGGGCCTTGCACCTTGGGGTTGTTCTCGTCGAAGCGGCCGAAAGAGACGCCATTGCGGGTGCCGATCCAGACCGATCCATCGTCGTTGAAGTTCCCCCAGAGACCTTCGTAGTTCCCACCGTTGCGGAGGTTCCCAAAAAACGAGTTCACATCCTTGAGCCCCGGGATCTGCTCGTAGGGCGAAAGGACGGCGAACCAGGTATAGCCGCTGCCGGTGATGAGGTGGTCGAAGGCGTCCTCGTCCGGGCAGACGAGTTCCTGGCGGCGGAACACGATCGCGTCGTGACCTCGGATGGCATCGATATCCTTCTTCAGCAACGGGGCGGAGTCCGGGCGCCCGGTGACGAATTGCCGCGCGCCCGACACATCATTCCAGTGAGTGACCTCCGCCGAGCCCGGTTTGGTGGCGACGCCGGAGCCGGCATCGAGGTCGAGGATCGGGACGCGATCATCATCGGCCCGGGCGGCGGGGACGGGCAGGGCGACACTGAGGCAGAGAGCAGCGGCGATAGGGATGGAAACGCTCACGGTTCCTACCAGTGAACCACGGGGACGAGGAATTGACCAACCGATATTTGGCAGTTCCTCCGCTCTGGTTGATGGTCTGGAAATCGAAGGATGTGGTAAGGTAGGCAAAAGCGATTGAGCATGGTGGAGTTACAGGAATTCGGGCAGTACCAGCTGTCCCAGAAGGAAGACGGCAGCACCGTTGAGCTTTCTCGCACCGACACGGAGGTGGTGTGCCTCGCTTTCGATGCGGAACGCCTTTTCTTCGTGGAACTGCACGTTCTGGACGCGTTCGACGAGAGGGATCCTGAGAACTCGCCGGAGCTGGAGAAGGCGTTCGATGCGGCCGCGGAGAGGGTCGCGGAATTGCGCCACCCCCAGGTGATCCGCGTGCTCGATTGGGGTATGGACGAAGGGACGCCCTACTATGTCACGGCACTTGTCGACGGCGAAAGCTTGAGAGGGTACGCGGAGCGGGTGGCGTCGGTGCCCCCTTTGGTGGCCGCCAAGGTCGGCGCCCAGCTGGTGCGGGTGGTGGAGGCCGTCGCGGCGGTGCCGGGGCTGCTCCCGCAAGTGGACCTCTGGAATTCGCGCCTGGTGATGGAACCGGGCGGCGCCGGGCTCCAGCTGGTGGCGTGTGACCTCGCGCTCGACCGGATCACGCTGGCGGAACGCCCGGCGGCGGCCCGACACACGGAGGAGGCCCGTTGCTGCGTGGCGATCGGCGAGATCATGGAAGCGCTAGGGGGGCGGCGACCCGCGTCGGCACTGGCATCGGTGACGGCGCGGATCGCGGGGAAGCAGATCACCGATCTTGCCGAGCTGGCGCGGCGGTTGGAAGCATGTGAGGAGGCGCTCAGGGAGAACTCGGCACCCGCGGGAGCGCTGGCTCCGCCGGCTCCCGCGATGTGCCCGGTGCTGCGCTCCCCGGATGCCTTCAAGTCGGTGTTGGACGAGCGGGAATGGCTCGACGCCGACGAGACCGGGGGCTACGACCCCTACAGCCGCATGCTCATGAGGGCGGAGGACGGTGCCCGTTGCCAGATCCAGGCCCTCCCGTCCCGGCTCCTCTGCCAAGTCGGGTTAGGCAAGAAGGTCCAGCAGGCGATGTCGGTCATCGAGCCCGAACGGCATCCGAACCTGCTCCCACTAAACCTCTACTGGGGGGATCCGGGCGGCGATATATTCGCGGAGGAGATCGGCGGGGCGATCCCGGTCGCGACGGCGGCGACCATGCGGGGCGGGCTCGATGCCGAAGAGATCCACTGGGTGCTGGAAGGCGTGAATTCCGGGATCGAGCAGGCCAGGGGAGAGGGTCTCGCGGTCTGGGGGCTGTCCCCGACCACCATCCTACTCGGCGGGACGGGCGGGGCGCCCGAGGCCGAGGGCAGCTGGCGCGCGCTCTCGCAGCGGGACGATACCAACGTGATCCTCCGCGCCCACCCGACGGCTCTCAACCTCGTCCAGCCCGCGCGCTATTTCGCGGGCGACGGGGGGGCGGACTCCGCATCGGTGCGCCCGGAGAACTACCCGGCATTCCTCGACCTGGCCGCCGCTCTGGCGACGCTGGAGCCGAACCCCGTGGTGCGCAGCGCGCTCGGCCGATTCGTCATCAGCGAGCGCGACCGCTTCCGCCAGGAGGGGGGCGTGGCCACCGCCCCGTCCGCCCGCGAACTGCGGAGGGGATTCCTCGGTCGCCTGCATATCCTTTTGGAGG
>CAZKYJ010000644.1:0-3693 GCA_964556355.1 uncultured Verrucomicrobiales bacterium
ATCTATCTCGGCAGCGGCTACTACGGGATCGGCGCGGCGGCACGGGGGTATTTTGGGAAGGACGTCGGGGCGCTCGAACCCCACGAGTCCGCCCTCCTGGTCGGGATTATCAAGGCACCCAATTCCTTCTCGCCGCGCGGCGCCAAAGAGAAGGCCCGGCGCGCGCGCAACCTCACATTTTCCCGCATGGCTCGCATGGGAATGATCGATGCCGCCGAGCGTGACGCCTTGGTCGCGAAGGCGGTGCGGGTGATCCCGCAGCACTGGACCGAGCGTCCCTCCTACCTGCTCGCCGCGCTGGGCGACGAGGCACGTGCCCTGCTGGGCGACGGTGACAGGCGCGACGACCTGCGGGTGAACACGGGCGCCGATATCCAGCTCCAAGACTCGATCCGCCAGCTCACCGAAGACCATCTCTCGGCGGTTGAGAATTCTTTTGCCTCCCCGGACGGAGGCGGCGGGAAACCCGTCCTCCAGGCGGCGGTGGTCGTCATCGACAACGACAGCGGCGCCGTCGTGGCGTCGCTGGGCGGGCGGAACTTCGCGGAGAGCGAGTTCGACCGCGCGTGGCTGGCCCGCCGTCCCGCCGGGACGGCGTTCGCTCCCTGGGTCTATGCGGCCGCCTTCCAGCGGGCGGACCTCGCCCCGTTCGCGACCGTTTTGGACGTCCCCTACGACAACGAGGGGGCGATGGTCGGGGGCGTTGATGGCCTGCTCGGGGAGTGGGGCGCGGAGGGACGCGACAACCGTTTCGAGGGCAAAGTCTCCGCCGCCTACGCCCTTTTCGCGGGGAAGAATGCCGCCACCATGCGGGTGGGCAACATGGTGGGGATCCCCGGCGTGCAGGCCGTGGCCGCGGCGGCCGGGATCCGCTCACCACTCCGCGACTACCCTTCGCTGTTCCTCGGGGAGAGCGAGGTCGGCATCGCGGAACTCGCCGCCGCCGCCACCGTCTTCCCCCGCGGGGGAATGGCGCCGCCAAGGCCGCACCTCGTCACCGAAATTCTCGACTCCGACGGGAAGACCCTGTTCGTCCGGGAGGACGGCGAACCGGAGCGGGTGCTCGACGAAGCCGTCGCCTCGCAGGTCGTCGCCATCCTCCACGCCCGGCTTCTTGCCGAGGACACCGCCTCGACGCTACGGAACTTCGGCCTCGATCCCGCCACGCTCGCCGGGTTCGGCGGTACCGCCTACGGGTTCACCGACGCGTGGTTTGTCGGCTTCGACCGGGAGGTCACCTGCGCCGTCTGGGTCGGCTACGACGAGCCCCTCCCCATCGGCGAGGGCGCCTTCAGCCGGGAGGTCGCCCTGCCGCTCTGGGCCTCCACGATGCTCGCCGCGCAGACCCGGCGCGGAGCAATCGCCGAGCGTCTCGTCGACCCGGCCGCCGATGGCCAGGAGCTCTGTATCCGTTCTGGCTGCCGGGCGACTGACGCCTGCCGGGCGGCGGGAATGCTCGTCACTGCCGCGGCCCTCACGGCGGTTCCTTCCGCCCAGCCCACAACCGATTGTTCGCGGTGCACCCGCCCGGATGAGGCCATCCTTGCGCAGGCGGAGCCCGCCGCGGATCCCGCCCCTGCCAACGTCAAAATGGGCGTCGAGGCCAAAGGAGACGTCGTCGTGGGCGGCGACGCCATCGGCAGTTTTTTCTGGTAGCGTCCGCCCGCAGGTGGGGCGCATCGTCATCGCTTCGATCACCCGGAGTTCCGCCGAGCGCGGTGCGAGCCGAGCCGTTGCATTTGATGCAATTATCGAGGATGGCGGGCTACCCGTCGGGGAAGGCGGAAGCAGAATTGAATGCCCGCGATAACGCCTACCACCTGGAAGTGGGAATCGCCGCCTTCCACTGCACGGCCCCCAACAACGACTCGACGGACTGGCCATGTCTGGACCTCGTCCTCAGTCATTCTGACCGCTTTGATGATATCGAGCGACAAGAGCGGTTCGAACTGGGAGCAACACCTGAACTCCATGAGGTCAGGTCTCGATCCCAATCCGGCACGAAGAGCAGCTCCGCCCGGATTGCGAGTTGAGCCTCCGGCGGGATGGCAACGTCGCCGTCCAGATCGCCGCCGACGGGAAACGGCGGGCGGGGGGTATCTGCTTGGCCGACCTCGACCCATGGTGTCGTAACGTGCCCGCCGCGGTGCCCGGTTTAGCAATAGTACAATTGTACTGTCTTTAAATCGTTAGCTCGGCCCGTTCTCGGAGGTAGTCATGTTCTGTGACGCCACCGTGCCGCTGCCTTCTTCGCGGGCGCGTTCCTCTGCCGCGATGCCGAGGCTAAAGACGCGACCGCGGGTCCGGCTCCGCGGGCCGGAGAGCGGTGCCAATCAGAGCTAAGGCACCTGCTTGGGGAGAGCTTCGCGGACGACGCCGGCGCGGGCGGGGGGGAGGGTTTTGGCGATCTCTGCCAGCTCGGCGGCGTCGGTCTTGCGGATCACGTCGCGGAGGAGACGGTTGGCGATGGGGATGTCCGGAGCGGTCTGGAGCCACTCGGCGGCCGACGGGTATTGCGCCCAGTTGGTCGCGAGATTTTCGAAGGCGATATATCGCGTGGCCGGATCGAGCGACTCGGGGTAGAACTTGGCAGCGTGGGGATCTTCGCGCACCCAGGCCAGGAGAATCCGGTAGGTGGCACCCCCGCGCGAGTCGCCGGCGGGGAGGCGCTCGGCCAATGCCGTGAGGGCGGAGTAATCCTTTTCGTAGGCGTCGTTGTGATGCAGTCCCTGCGTGGTGTTCTTGGCAGCCTCCTGCGGGTGGCCGAGTGCCCCGGTCTTCGCACGGTCGGGATCGGTCGTGAAGAGGGTGGCGAGCGCCGCCTTTTTTCGCCGTGGGGAGCGACGGCTTCGGTTAGCGATTCGATGAATGCTAGGGCGTCGTGATAGGAGCAGTCGGTTCGAGAGTTTGTGCATCGGCCGCAATCGTTTCCGATGCGAACGTCGCCACCCCGTGGTCTAGCGCAAGCGCCTCCGCCGCCGTGCGAGGAGAGCCCCGGCCGCCAGCACGGCACCGAGCACCCCGGGTTCCGGCACGGTCACTGCTGCCACGTTGTCGATCCCGAGCGTGCCGGGCACCGAGATGCCGGTCGCGCTCGCCGGCGCGGGGTCGTGCCGGAACATGATGCGATCGACGTTCGCCGCCAGCGCGGCGTAGGTGCCGGTGCCTTGGACGCGGGTGAGGTCGGCCTCCAGCAGGGAGAACGTGTAGGTGCGCCAGGCGTCGTCGTTGGGCACCACCTGGGCGTTGAGCGAGGTCCAGCGGTCGTTGGTCGACGGACCGAAAAGGACGAGGCGCATCTCCAATGATGAGGCGTCGGTGGAGGGGCGCATGAGATCGACTTGGAATGCGCCGACGGTCGCATCGATCTCTCCGGCGAAGCCCATCGCCTGGTTAAAAATCGCGAACCGGTTGCCCCCGCCGATTTGCAGGAACCGGTCGGCGGCACCCATCGGGCCGCCCGTGCCGACGTTCGTCGGGTTCGCATTCCCCGTCCACCCTTGCAGCGTCCCGTCTTGGAAATCGTTAAGCAATCCGACGACGATTGCAGCGCCGGAGAGGGGGGCGGATGCCACGAGGAGTGCGGCAGCGGCGATGGGAGGATAGCGGAGGTGCGGGCGCATGGCGGAGGCTATCACAGGAAGGCAACCGCGCCAGCGTTCGGAGAAATCCTGTCTATGTCGCCGCGACCGG
>CAZKYJ010000645.1:0-3693 GCA_964556355.1 uncultured Verrucomicrobiales bacterium
CCAGATCCCCGCGCGAGGCGCGCATCGCCTCGAGGATCGCGGCGAAGAAATCGCGGTCGTCCCGGCGTTCCTCCACCCGGTCGTTCCACCATCGTTCGCCATCGGCGTAGCCGTCCGCCCGCGCCAGTGCCTCGATCGGATCGGGTCGCGGTTCCTTGTCCTCTTCCTCCTCGTCATCGAGCGCGAACCCGTGCGCCGAAGGCAAATCGAAACAGCGAACCGGAACCCCCTCCCGCACCGCCCAGCGCACCGCCTGCCACTCCGGCGAAAATTCCGCGAACGGGTAGTAGCTCGCCCGCTCCGGTTTGTCGACGCGGTGGATGAGGATCGCCACCGGCGGCTTGATCCCCTCGTCTCCCGCGTGCGCAAGCAATGCCTCCGCCTCGGCCGGCATCTCGACCACCAGGACGTCCGGCCGCATTTCCTCCAGCGTCCGCAGCAGGCTCCGCGCGCACCCCGGCCCGTGGTGCCGAATACCGAAGAGCGTCGTCATCCGGAAGTCTCTCCCACGATCGCTTTCAGATCCGCCACCGTCTCCGAGTAGACCACCGCTGGTACCTGATCGAATCGCAGCACCCGGCGATCGTCCGGGCCGGGTTCGTCATAGGTGTAGCTCCCGCGCTCGACGCTTCCAGCTTTGACAAAGTAGGCCGGATAGAGATCCACCAAATCCATCGGATCGATCCCGATGTAGAACGCTCCCAGGGGCAAGATGACCTCGATCCCAGCGCCCGGATACGGTTTGTAGTAGCTGCTGATCCCCCCCGCATCCACCACCGATCCGCGTACCCAGCCGCGCTTCTCCGAGCGCGACCGGAACGTCCCCGCGCTGACTTCCGTCCCGCGCACAACCGTGATTTCCTTCCGGTTCCCGTGCAGCGGATCGAGTAACTCCACCGCCCGGTCTAACTGCGGGAACGGCGGCTTCACCTTCATGCGACCAAGGTGCGCGCGCCATGCCTCCAACGTCGGCGTACCTAACTCCAACGGGTGCACCATCCCGATGCGATTTCCGGAACCGTCAAATTCCTCGATCGCTCCCGCCGCGTCGGCCAGCAGCCCGTTCGGGTAGCGCCGGAAGGTCCGCAGCAAGGCATCAGATTCATCGTAGACGCCCCAGACGAGCCGGGTCGCGAACGATTTCAGCACCGGGTTCCGCTCGAACAATTCCCGCCACCGCGCTACCGGCCAGCGGCGCTGCCGCACCAGCGTCAGCTCCAGCCGTGCCGTTTGCCCTTTCACGGCCTCGCGAATCATCTTGTTCAGCACCTTCACCTCCGCCTTGACCTCGTCGGGGACGAAGGCCGGCATCGATTTCCATGACTTCTCGGACTCAGCGTCGAACCACTGCAGCTTGAAGTCCGGCCCGAGTTCCGCCGAGATCGAACCCCCGTCCCAGGCGAACGTCCGCACCCCGTCTTCGTCGAAATCGAACGAGGGAACCACCATGTCGGCGAGTTCGTCGGGGGTGATCCCCCGCGCCGTCGCTGCCGCCTCAAAAGCGGCGGCGCAAGCCCGCCCCACGTTCTTGTACTTGCTTCGGTAGCGCGTCGCCAAGGTATCGAGCACCATCAAGGGCTCGTCCCCCGGCAGCAATGAGATGGCTTGCGCCGCATACTCCGCCAGCTTGTGCCGGGAGTTGTCGCACCACCCTTGGATCCGCGAGAGCAGCGGCGGGATGATCCGGTGGTCGCCGAGAACGCCGCCCAGGGTGAGAGCCCAACGGTCTGCCGCCGCCTGGTCGGAGTTGAGAAACCCCTCCACCAATTGGAGCGCGAAACTGGCGTTCTTCTCCCGATCCACATGCTGCATCAGCGGCACCACATCGGGAGCCAGCTCGATGGCTTTGTGCTTCGATTGCTTCGCGATGAGATAGACGGTTGCTTCGCGCGAAACATTGCCGCCGCTCGTCGCTACAAGAGGTTGCAGTTTCTCCAACTCAAGCCAGGAGCATTTCGGCAATCTCGTCCGTTTTGCCTGGGCGGCGATCTCAGATTCGATTATTGGCAGGGATTGCGAACTGTTTTCGACAACGCTGTTCATTCCCACACCGCACGCCTCCAATGCTCGATAGAGAACCTTCCTGACCCTTTCCGAACTTTCCGCTTCAAGCGCCTCCCGGAGGGCTGGACCGGCGGCGGGATCGGCCGATTTCTCAAGATACTCAGCGGCTCCGAGACGGGTGTCCACCTTGTGCTCCGAGCCTAGGAGATCGGCGACGCGGGGCTGTTTATCATCAATCTCCGCCAGCCCTTCGATCGCCAACTCCCTCATTCCTTTGGCGCGATTCCCCAAAAGAGTGAAGCGCTCGTTGATAAGCAGCCCTTTGCCCGAGTAGATCATTCGCCGCCAGAATAGTTGTGCCTCCCAGCTGCCGTCGCCGAATATCGAGTTGATGGCTTCAAGGACTTTGCGGACCCATTCCTCAATCGTTGGATCGAAATGACTGTTTCGCTGGAAGAGGATGCCGGTCACCCCATCGCTGAGCAACTTGCACGCATTTCCGGGAGACTCTTTGCCGTTGGCAATCACATCGTGCACGACTGCCAACGAGCTTTCAAAAATGCTTTCCCCACCGTCATTCCAGCGCGCAGCCGCAGCGTCAAACGCCCAGTAGAGCGCGCTGGACTTCCATGCCCGCCTAAAGAGCTTTCCCGACTCTAGCAACTCTCTAAAACGGTCTAAAAACACCCCGTAGTCCACTCTGGCTAGATATTGAAGTGCTACGGGAAGCTCCCGTTGCATTGGGTCCGAAATCGCCGCGAGAATCAGATCGTGTTTCGGCGTCCTTCCGGTTTCCATGTGCTTCCAAAGAATCAGAAGCGCCTCCGAAGAATCGAAGCCGCTCAGGGCTTCAACCATGGCAACGTCCCAGCGGTCGGTCGCCACTAGAATCGTTTCCCAATCACGACGGCTACCAAATTCGCCTCTTGCCGCCAACTCCATCCACAGGCTCATCGCTTCCGGGCGAAGCTTGGCCAAAGATGCGACCATCCTGCTGTTTGATCGATTCTCCTTCTGCTCTCGCCTCCACATTGCGACAATGATTTCGGAGAGATCCTCGTCGGCGAGACCCGCCAGAAACGCTTCGGCAGGAGGCCACCCCGAGACTGATTTTGGCGGCTCGGACTCGACTATGATCAAGCTCGCGTTGCCAATCAGGCTTCGATGCTTAGCCAGCAAGGTCGCATCCCGAATTGGCTCTTTAGTCCAGCCGAAATTGGTTTGAGAATCTAGATACCGGACGACGGCTTCAGCCAACAACTTATCTGGGACGTCGAGATGTCGACTCAGCTCGACGAGAATCGGGAACATCTGGTCTCGCTCAAGGCTGAGCGGCACCACCAGCCCAAAGAACCCGGTGACAAATGGGTGGTAATTCGATGCCCGATTTAGATTCGACAGCGCCAGTTCAGCAAGAAATCGAGCGTCCCCCTCGGCAGGGAATGCCCTTGCTGCCAGGTCTCCTAAATACGATAGTCCGAAGCAACTAGAGTTCGGCGGGACTGGGCTCAGGTTTGCAAACTCTGGCGATCGTTCGTTCTTGTATCTCGAAAAAGTGCTCGCAAACTCCTGTTCATTCGGTTCGCTGGATTCCAGAATCCGCTCCAGTTGCTGTTTTAGGTCTCCATTCATTTTTGATGGTGCTAAACCCGATCCTTACAAGCCCGGTATAGATCCTTCCACCCGTCC
>CAZKYJ010000646.1:0-3691 GCA_964556355.1 uncultured Verrucomicrobiales bacterium
GATGGGGTCGAACTTGCCAAAGCCCTCGTTCCAATTGGATTCGAGGACGCGGACGAGGAGTTCGTACTGGTGCGGGTCGTAGCCTGCCGGTTTGGGGAACGGGATGCGGTTCTCCTCGACGTTGGTCAGGCACATGCGGTAGCAGTAGGCCTGCACCCGGTGGTCGCCCGCGCCTTTCTCGCCGGGGTCTTCCGCGCTGATGCGGGGGAGGAGCCCGCTGCTCGGGTCGCCGGGGACGACATAGGGGTCGATGTCCGACTTGAACCAGTGCCCGTGGTGGAGCACGCCGACCTGAACGCCGTTCCACTCCTCGTCGTAGACGTCGCCCGCCTCGCGCCCGACGTGGTAGTCGACCTCCGCCGCCGCCATGAGATCGCCTTCGTAGGTGGCGTCGATGAACACCTTGCCCTCGAAAGTCTTGCCCGAGAGCATGGTGATGGCGCTGATCTTACCCCCGTCCATGGCCACGCCATTTTCGCGATCGAGCCATTCGTCCCGGAAGACCGGAATATCGTGATCGCTGACGAATTTCTCGAAGACCCCCTCGGCGGCGTGGGGCTCGAAAATGTACATGGTGCGCTGGTCCCCGTCGATGGCCGGCGTTCCTTGCCCCTTGTTGCCGTAGGAATCCCGGGATTGCCATTTCCAGGCGTCCTCCTTCTGGTAGTGGTTGTAAATCCCCTGGTAGAACTCGCGGGCGAGCCCGCCGATGACCGCCTTGTTCCCGGTGTCGGTGAACCCGAGCCCCCCGCTGGAAAGCCCGCCGAGGTGGACGTCCGGCCCGACGATGACGGCCGATTTCCCCATGCGCACCGCCTGCACCGCCGCCGTCACCCCCGCGCAGGTGCCGCCGTAGATGACCACGTCGTACCCGGTGGCCGGTTCGGCCGCTCCGGCGGGCGGGGCGACGACAATGAGGGTGATTACCACCGCCAGCGCGGTGCAGATGGATGGGAGTTTTCGGTACATGGTGGTCAAGGTTTCTTCACGGTCGCCCCGGGAGCGATCTATCCGTAGAACCCATTAATCGATTTGCCAAGAATGTTGCAGGTGCCCCTTCCTACCGGGCGGGAATGAGGGTCCAAGCGAGGAGAGGGCACTCATCAGTTGCCGCCGATGCGCTGGGGCCCAGCGCTCTCGGGTCGGGGCCCCGCCCGGTTTCGCTTCCGGGCTTGTGTGGGGGAGGGGGCTGGATTTGAGTGCGGTCGTGCCCCGACCGACAAAATCTCGCGCCAGTTCCCGCCCGTCTCGCCATGCCGATTTTGCGGCGCCGGTGGAGCTGAAGAACGACGAGTTCTTGGCCGGGCTGGTGCGGCGGACACCGAACGTATTCCTGCTCGTGCTCGACCATGTGCAGGATCCGCACAACCTGGGGGCCTGCCTTCGCTCGGCGGACGCGGCGGGGGTGCACGCCGTGATCATCCCGAAAGACAACTCCGTGGGGATCACCGATACGGTGCGGCACGTGGCCAGCGGGGCGGCGGAGACGATGCCGGTGGTGCAGGTGACCAATCTGGCGCGCACCTTGAAAGCGCTCAAAGCCCAGGGCGTCTGGCTCACCGGGACGGCGGACGAGGCCACGCGGGACATCTACGACATCGATTTGACGGGGCCGTTTTGCCTCGTGATGGGGGCGGAGGGGAAGGGGTTGCGTCGGCTGACGGCCGAGAGCTGCGACCATCTGGCGCGCATTCCGATGGCGGGGAAGGTCGAGTGCCTGAACGTGTCGGTGGCCACGGGGGTGTGCCTATTCGAGGCGGTGCGGCAAAGGCGGGGAGCGTGACTTTTGTGGGATCTGGGGCCGTGGGGTGATGGGGGTCTCGGATCGGCTGTGG
Source organism: uncultured Verrucomicrobiales bacterium (assembly GCA_964556355.1). Lineage (GTDB taxonomy): Bacteria > Verrucomicrobiota > Verrucomicrobiia > Verrucomicrobiales > DEV007 > CAZKYJ01. Next base: position 1,836 of record CAZKYJ010000646.1, read on the forward strand.
GAGGGCGGATCCGCCGTTCCCGCCGCGCGAAAGAGGGCACGGATTCCCTCCAGGGTGAGCGGCGCCGCACGCGCTACTCCGCCGGCCCGCCGAGCTTGGCGTCGGTCTCTTCGAGGCGGAACCGGGTGGTCACCACCGAGTGTTTATCCGGGCCGGGGCGGTATTTGACATAGGTGGTGGCGAGCACCGTTCCGTCGGGGAGGAGTTCCATGCCGGGGTAGCCGCAGTCGCCAACATTGGCGGCGTGGCTGTGGAGGAGCTTGATCCGGTAACTCCCGGGGGCGCCGTTTTTGATGTCGTCGTAGGTTCCGACCCAGGCGACGAAATGGCCTTTGGTGGGACTGTTAGGCGCCTGGTCGCGGAAGGCGATGACCCAGCGGCCGTCGGCGGTGCGGACGCCGGCGTGGCGGTCGCCGGTCAGGCCCCAAGGGGTATCGACCGGGGGGCTCCAGCTGGCGCCCTCGTCCTCGGAAAACATCATCAGACTGCGACCGGTGTGGGTGTTCTCGCGCATGAGGCAGCAGAGCTCGTCACCGTCGGGCGAGCGGAAGACGAACGGCTCGCAAGGGTTCTTGCCCTCGACTTCCGCCACGATCTCGGGTTGGGACCAGGTGAGCCCACCATCTGCCGTGATGGTCTGGAGCACGACGAGCGGCGAACGGTCTTTGCCGTCGGGTCCCTTGTGGTAGAGCCCGAGATAGCGCCCGTCCTCGAGCTGGACGATGCTGCTGAAGGTCATGACGCAGGGGAACCCGAGGGGCGGCATCTCCCTCCACGTCGCTCCGGCGTCCTCGCTCATGATGCTGGGCATGCCCGGACCGCCGCGATTGCCCAGGGCGGCGGAGAAAACCCAGAGGCGCTCCTGCCCCTCGGGACCGACCATGCGATAGATGCTCGGGCAGTTCTGGTGGGTTCTAAAGCCCGCGGGCAGCGTGTCGTCCAGCCGCTGCCAGGTGAGTCCGCCGTCAGTGCTGCGCGCCATCGGGCCGGCGGCGCCGCCGTGATTGATGCACCAGACGGCGTAGACCGTGTGGCCATCGGGCATGAGAAGGGTGGTCGGGTGACCCTGGTAGGTCTCGGGCGTACCCGCCGCGATCACCGTCTGGCGGCCGGTCTCGCCGGAGAGATCGACGACCGGGAATTCGGCTTCCGAGGCGGCGTGGCCCCGAGCCAGAAGGAATGGGAGAAGGACGAGCGGGAGGGGAGTTTTCATGCGGAACATCAAGACATTTAGAGGGGGATCGGTGGGGGCTCCATGCGAAACGGTTGGTCTGATTCCTCGGCCATACCGGGCGTCCTACCCCCGGTGATTGTCGGCGGGGTGGGTTCTATTTGTGGGGTGGGCTCCGCCTAGGTAGCCCGCTCGCGGAGCGGGCGGGATTGTCCCGCTGCCACGTGCCCCATCGTCTCGCCCGGGACGAACTCGGGGATGATCGGGCGGTGATCCCAGCCCTCGCGGATGCCGGAGGAGAGCTGGCGCCCGAGCGCGCTGTAGACGAGCTGGACGACGGCGCCACTGTCGACGTGGTAGCGGGCGACCGTCGGCACGAGGTGGCGCATGAAGGGGGCATCCTCCAGGCTGGCGACCGAAACATCGGCGGGCACGCGGCGGCCGAAGCGGAAGGGGAGGAGGCCATGGACGGTGGCGGCGACGCTGCTCCGGAGGATGACAAAGGCGGTGGGGGGACGGCGGCTGGCCAGGGCGCGCCCGACCAGATCCGCCACATCCATCCCGTCCTCGCGGTGGTGGAGGACGAAGGCCTGGGCTGGCCGGCCGCCGGTGAATTCCAGAAAAGCGGCCTAGATCTCCACATTGCCGGCGAGGTTGGTCTCCGGAACGAAGAGGGCGATGTGGT
>CAZKYJ010000647.1:0-3689 GCA_964556355.1 uncultured Verrucomicrobiales bacterium
AGGTGCGTGCAAAACATCCGGGGCGTCTCATTCCGGGGAGCACTACGTCGATCGGTACCCTCATTTTACCTTCTCGATCCATAATTCGAGGGCGACCGGCGGCGGCCGGGGACGCCCTGGCCGGGGAGTGAATCCGGCCAGGCCAAACACCGCGGGAATTCGTGCCCGTCGGTCGAATTTTTGGATTCGCCGGGCGGGGGATGATCTGGCATAGTCCCGTTCGCCCGAGATCCCAGGCGGGCTTTATCCTATGAAAATTGTTTCGCCCCTAGTCGTTTTCGCCGTGGTCGTCGTGGTCGCGGGTTGCTCCACCAAGAACAAGAAGTCAGCCAGAGGTGGCGCGCCCGATCGCATTGATGCCATCGCGGGGGTCGAAGAGCCCCAGCCGAGCAAGCTCAAAGCCGCGCCAGGGCGTCCGCAGCCCCGCCCCTCGACGCCGCCTTCCTCCGGCGGAGGCTATGCCGTCAGCAGCACCCCGCTGCGAAACCCGGTGATCAACATCCCGCGAGTTTCGGGCAACTCCCAGGTGTCGATCAGCCAGGGCAAGGTCTCGGGGAACTACCTCGCCATGACCTTCGACGACGGACCGCACCCCCGGAATACCCCCCGGCTCCTCGACATGCTCGCCCAGCGCAATATCAAAGCCACCTTCTACGTCGTGGGAACCAATGCCAGAGCCTACCCCGCCATCATGAGACGGATTGTCGCGGAAGGGCACGAGATCGGGAACCATACGGTCAACCACGGAAACCTCTCGAAAATGTCGAACGACAAGATCCGTTCCGAGCTGCAGGGAGCCGCCGACGGAATCATCGCCGCCACCGGCATCCCGCCCCGCACCGTCCGCCCGCCCTACGGAGCCATCACCAGCTCGCAAAAACAATGGATCTTCGACGAGTTCGGCTACACCACCGTCCTCTGGTCGGTCGATCCCCGCGACTGGCAGCGGCCGGGTGTCAGCGTGGTCTCTCGCCGCCTCGTCGATGGCGCGCGCAGCGGCGGGATCCTCCTCGCCCATGACATCCACGCACCGACCATCGACGCCATGCCCTCGACCTTCGACGAGCTCCTGCGCCGCGGGTTCAAGTTTGTCACGGTGAGCCAGCTCATGGCCATCCAGAGCGCCGAGTCGATGGGTCCGCCGCGGGTCTCGGCCAATGCGGTCCCACTTCCCGAGATCGATCCCGCCCCGACGACCGGCCCGGTCCCGTTCGGGCCGCCGGTCCCGGGACAGTAATGCGGCGGAGCGGCGCGGCTCCAAGCAGATCCCGATGCAAGGCGACCCCCACTTCGAATTCCGCGCCCGCCTCGGTTCGACACTTTTCGCGCTCAAAGAACTCGCCCGGGAGGCCGGTCTCCCCGAGGACCGTCAGGCGCTCGTCGCCAACCTGGTCGCCGGGCTGCGGGAGCCGTTCCTGTTCATCGTTTCGGGAGAGGTCAACGCGGGAAAATCGAGCTTCCTCAACGCGCTCTTCGGAGCGGAGTTCTGCGGGACGGGCGTCGTGCCCACCACCGGCCAGATCCACTGGTTCAAACACGATCGAACCGACCGTGATGAGTCGCTTTCCCGGGAGTTCGCTACCCATTTTCGCACCCATGCCTTCCTCCGAGACTTCCAGGTGATCGACACGCCAGGCGTCAATTCTATCGCCCCTGAGCACGAGGCGATCGCCCAGCGGATCCTCCCGCGGGCGGACATGGTCATATTCGTTTTCAACGTGACCAACCCGTGGAGCGAGGCGGCGTGGAAGTTTCTCGAGCGGGTGCGGGATAGCTGGTTGAAGCGGGTCATCTTCGTCCTCCAGCAGTGCGATCTCCGAGAGCCCGACGAAGTGGTCGCCGTCGTCGATTACCTGCGCCAGACAATCGCCACGCGGCTTGGCCGGAGCCTTCCCATCTTCCCGGTTTCCGCCCGGCGGGCCTACGTGGCCAAGACCTCGCCGCACCCGGATGGCGAGCTCCTCGCGGCCAGCGGCTTCCCCGCGCTCGAGGCCGCCCTCATGAGCGCGGTCGCCGGAACCCCCGCGCGGAACGACCGGCTCCTCGCCGCCGTCCATGCAGGAAGGTCGATCCTCCGCGAAATCGTCGCAGCGATCGATGGCGCGGCCTCCACGTTGGAGCGGGACGGACAGTGCCTGGACGTCCTGAAAGGGGAGGCCGGCGCGGCCAGCGAACGCACGGCCGGGTGGCGCCGGGCGGCCAAGGAGAACTTTGCCCGAGCCTACGATCGCGCCGCCGCGGCCTGCCGTGCCGCGATGGACGAACGCGCCCTCAGGGACGAGCTCTCCCGCCAGATCGACCCATTCGTCGCCTCCTCCGCCCCGCTCCTCGCGACGGACCTCACCGAACTCGACCGGCGGATCAACGCCGGCCTCCCGGCGGTGGCTTCGGCGGAAGCAAACGCCGCCATTCCACCGATCGATCGTGCTTCGCTCGGCGAGAGCTTCCGCACGGTCGCGGACGAGGCCGTCGACGGCTCCGGCGTCGGCGACCTGATCGCCAAGAGTTTCACCCGTAGGAAGCGGCACCGGTGGGCGGCCGCGATCCTGGGGGGCGCCGGCGTGGCCGTCGCAGCCCTCGGGCATCCGGCTCTCGATCTCGCGGTGCCGGCGTCGGTCGGCCTCGGGGCGGCCGTGGCTCTCGTGGGTGCCGGACTGCTCTGGCAGAGCGCTCGTCAGTACCGTGGCGAGGGGGCCCGTGTGGAGGCGGCCCTGGACGAGGGGAAGACCTACTTCGTTGACGGGTGCGCCCGCGCGCTCGACTCCGCCGCGCAAGAGGCGTTCGAAGCCTACGGGCAGCGCTTTGCTCCCATGATCGCCGCCATCCAACGACGCCAGGACGGCTACGACAGTATCCTCCTCCGGGTGCGCGACTGCGGCACCGAATTCGACCGATTTGAAAGCGTTCTCGCACCCCCGTCTTGACTTCGGGCGACGTTGCCCCTGATATGGCGGATGTCCGACCCGAAACCCTCCGCCGCCAAGCCCGCCGAACCGGGTAAGAGGGCGGTTTTCGTGCGGCGCTTGGCCAGCACTCTCGGGCTGTGGGCACTCGTTGTCGCCGCCGTCAGCATGGGGAACATGCCGCTCTTCTTTGTCCTTATCGGCGGGCTCGGGTTGCTCTCGCTGATGGAGTATTTCAGCATGCAGCCCCCCGGGCTCTGCACCGGGCGATACCGGCGCCCCATCGTCGTGCTTGCCGCCCTCTATTTTGCCACCGTCTTCATGCGTTGCGTCGGGCGCCAGAATGGCGAATTCTGGGATCTCGACATCGCGTTCTCCGCCCTCGCCCTAGGAGCCGTTTTCGTCGTCACCCTCAGCACGCGGCTGGAAGGGGAGAAGACGCTGCTGCGCATCGGTGTCGCCTTCCTGGGGTTCGTCTACATCCCCGTCCTTTTCAATTTCCTGACCAAGCTCCTGTTTATCGTCCCGCCCCCGGGCGATGGCACGGTAGCGGGCGCCTACTACGTGGTCTTCGTCATCGTCGTTACCAAGTTCACCGACATGGGAGCCTACGCCATCGGCAGCCTCATCGGGAAGCACAAAATGATCCCCCACATCAGCCCGGGCAAAACTTGGCAGGGCTTCGGCGGTGGGATTTTCGGAGCCATCGTAGGGGGCTCGGCCACCTACGCGCTCTTCTCCCAACACCTCGCTCTCCTCTCCTGGATGGACGTCGCCATCCTCTCC
>CAZKYJ010000648.1:0-3686 GCA_964556355.1 uncultured Verrucomicrobiales bacterium
CAACGCCGTCGGACAGCCATTTCCGCAATGACGAAGCCTCCATGGCCACCGACCCGAGCCCGGCCCGGGTCGAGCCGACGGTGGGCGGCCTCCCGGTGCCCGCCAATGCCACCGGGGCATCCTACATTTCGCCCCGCCTCCGCGCCCGCATGCACGAGCTCGGGATCAACTCCGCCGATCTCGCCGGCGTCCCCGGATCCGGCTCCGGGGGCCGCGTGACCGTGGAAGACTTCGAACGCTTCATGCGGAGCTTGGAGGATCAGAAAATGACGCCCGCCTCGCCGATGCGCAGCGCGGTAGCGGATTCCATGCGCCGCTCGTGGACCCGCCCGCTCGCCACCGTCGGCACCCCCGTGCGCATCGATGCCATGCTCGCCCACCGCCGCAGCTGCGACCCGAAACCAGGCCCCGCCCTCTACGCCATCCGCGCCCTCGCCATCGCCTTGGCGGAAGACACCTCCCCCGCCGGTCGCCTCATCGGCACCAACGTGATCCACCCTCCCGCCATCGACATCGGCTTCGCCGTCGAGGTGGCCGACGGCGTCCTCGTCCCGGTCCTCCGCGACGCCGACAAGACCTCGCTCAAAGACATGGTCGACCAGTACAACGACCTCGTCGATCTCGCCCGGAACCGCCGGCTCCCGCGCGAGGCCAGCCGCCCGGGGATCGCCACCGTCACGAACTTCGGCACCTTCGGTATCGTCTGGGCCACGCCGATCCCCCTCCCCGAACAGAACCTCGTGCTGGGCTTGGGCATGGGACGCAAACAACCCCACTGGGATGCCGGGACCGAAAGCTTCCAGCCGCAGACCGAGGCGGAAACCACGCTCTCCTTCGACCACCGCCTGCTCGACGGCGGGGCGGCGGGGCGGCTTCTCGCCCGCGTCAGCAGCCTCCTGCAGGCACCCGAGGAACTCTGATCCAGGCCATGGATCTCGATCTCCTCTACCGGATCAACCACGTCTGGAAAACCGATTGGCTGGACCAGCTCATGCCGGCCATGTCGGCACTGAGCGCGTGGCTTCCCCTCCTCGCCGTTGTCTTCATCGCCGTGGCTATCTGGGGGGGCTTCCGCGGGCGGGCCTTCCTCGTCGTTCTCGCCGTGACCATCGCGGTGGGCGATGGCGTCATCGCCCGCACGCTGAAGAAATCGACCGATCGCCCCCGGCCCCACCAGGTGGTCTACGGACTGACCGTCCGCGACATCGCGCGGGGCAAGCCGGCGATCGCCGCCGTATTCCGCGAGCCGCGCCAGAAGCCCAGCCAGCCCAAACCGTTCTACCAGGAGGGCCGGTCGTTCCCTTCCGCGCACGTCATCAACACCTTCGCAGCGGCCACCGTTGCCCTCATGTTCTTCGGTCGCCGCTGGTGGTGGCTCTACGTCCCGGCGGCCCTCGTCGCCTACTCGCGCGTCTATGTCGCCTCCCACTGGCCGAGCGACATCCTCCCATCCGTCGCCATCGGCCTCCTCTGCGGCACCTTCATCCCCCTCACCGCCGACTTGCTCTGGAGAAAGCTGGGCCACCGGATCCATCTCCGCACGGCCCGGATGAACCCGCGGCTTCTCGCCAAACCGGGCGCGCCTTCTACCTGAACGGGTTTTCCTGTCCCGCGAAATCTCCGCCGTCCCAGATCCCACCATCCGTGGTCGCCTCCACCGGTGGTGCCGGTGGGAAAAACCTCTGCCCCCCCGGCATGGATGCCGCGAACTGCGCGGTCGCCACTCCCCTCCGATCTGCCGTAGGTTTCGCGAAAACGGAAGGGCGCCCGCAGGTCGCGCACCTCCGATTAGCGGCACGGCGAGTGGTGGCACCGATCGGTTCCTGGCAGGCGCACGGCCACCGCTGCGGCCCGCAGGTGATCACGGCCCCCCCGTCAGCGAGATGCGGATCAACGTGCAACATCGGCATGTCGTGCGTTCGCGCCGCAAAGGGAATTCCCGCGATTGCCCCCAGGATGATGGCCTGGAGCGCCACGCCACCTAACAGGGCAAGAAAAACACATTTCGGAGCACGCATCTGGTATTGAGAACAACGGCGTGCCGCGCCAAGTATTAGAGCTCTCTCCTCCGACCATGCCCCGACGCCATCAATCGTTCGCCCGCCAGCACGACGCCCTCATCGGCCTGATCGCGCTGAACGTGATCGCCTTCATCGTCCAGCACATCGCCCCTGAAGAGAGCATCGATACCTTCCTTTGCACGCCCGCCGCGGTGACATCCGCGTGGGACCGGTTACTGCAGGGCAGCCTGTCCGCCGGTGCCGCCCAAACTTTTGGCACCCTGGTGACCTACGCGTTTCTCCATGCCGACTTCCAGCACATCGCCTTCAACATGCTCTATCTCTGGGTCTTCGCCTATCTCGTCGGCGAGCTTATCGGCCAGTGGCGGGTGGTCGCGATCTACATCATCACGGCGGTCGGTGGCGCCGTTTGCTACACGCTCTTCAAGGGGGAAAGCCAGGTCCCCATGCTCGGCGCCTCGGGCGCCGTCACCGGGTTCGAGGGTGCCTATCTCGGCCTCGCCGTCCGCTACACCATCCCCGACCCACACGTCTGGCCGATGGCGCGTCCGGTGTCTCCGGTCGCGCTCTGCGCCCTCGCGCTAATCCGCGTCGGGCTCGATCTCACCGGAACGGTCAACCCGGCGGGGAGCAACACCGCGTTCACGGCGCATCTGGGCGGCTTCGTCACGGGCCTGGCACTGACGTCGTTCTTCTCACCGACGCCCCGGGGCTGCCGCGTTCGCTAGCAGGCCATCGACGCCACGATCCGGTAGTAGCGCGATTGGACCCCGGGGTAGATCGCCTTGACCGAAAAGAGCGTCCCCTCGACCTCGAGCTGGCAGGATGCCCCTCGGAGATCCGGAAACATCGCCGATTCGACCGCGAACACTCTCACGGGATTGCGACCGGTTATCTCGGTGCGGACCAGACGACATGGGAATTCGTCCTCCTCTTGTTCTCTGCGCCTGATGAGTTTCATGCTGGTGTGGCTCGCCGCTTGGCGTTGCAATTTCCGATGGGATTTCGGCACGGATTATTCAAAGGCAGGCACTTTTTTCTGGCCGGACCAGCGCCTCCCGGGCGGCAGGTCGTCGTCGCGTTAAAGCGATACCTCCAGACTCGATGTTCACCGCCGTGCCGTCCACCGATTTGTTCGCCCCAATTCCCGCGTCCCACCGACCGTCGCCGCTTCCGTCCGGCGCCCGCCCCTCATCCCCGGCTGGGTCGGGTCGACCGTCGAGGGGGCGGAGGGGAGCGCCCCCTAGTGTAGCCCGCCAAGCAGAATGGAACTTATGCGATGCGGAGTTTTTTCGAAGTTCAAGGCGCGAGGAGGGAGCGAATCGGGATTCGTGACCGACGAGCAACGCAGAAATTCGGGAAAAGACCGCATCGACCTACCACACGATCCGCGCAGCGGCTGAATTCCCATCACTTCCATTCCAACATAAGGTGCAGTCTGCTTGGCGGGCTACACTAGGGCTCTGGGGGGCGAAGTTGGCGGGTCGTCGCGGCCTCCATGGCACTTCATGTCCTCGGATAAAGCGCTCTCGACGAGCCCTTGGGGGTTTGCTCAGGCGGGGAGGAGCGCCACGGCTAGGGTTCCGTTACATCGACATATTCAGCAAGGGAAAAATCGTCCGGGGAATCGCTGCTCTCACTTTGTAACTGCGGGTGGGCGTCTTT
>CAZKYJ010000649.1:0-2686 GCA_964556355.1 uncultured Verrucomicrobiales bacterium
CTCGCCACCATCATCCGCGACGTGCCGATCGAAGTCACCTTCGACCAGCTCGCGCGCGAGCCGATGGACGAGCCCGCGGTCAAAAGCATCTGTACCGAGTTCGAGTTCAACCATCTGGGCAAGCGACTTTTTGGCGACGACTTCAAAGCCGGACGCGGGGGTGCCGCCATCGAGGCGGAGCCGGGGGTGGCCGACGGCCAGGGCGAGCTCCTTTTCGCCGAACTCAAGACGATCAAGGACGTGCCCCACGATTACAAAACCGTGGCCTCGCTGGAGGACGCGCGGGATCTCGTGGCCGAATTGGGGAAGCGGGAGTCATTCTGCTTCGACCTCGAGACATCGTCCCTCGATCCCCGCGACTGTGAGGTGGTCGGGGTGGCCTTCTCTTGCAAGGCGCACGAGGGAACCTATGTGGATTGCACCGTCCCGGGGATGCTGGAGACCGTGGCACCCGTCTTGGAGCAGTCCGGCATCGAAAAAATCGGGCACAACCTCAAGTTCGACCTGGGCGTTCTCCTGGCGCACGGGATCACGGCAGCGGGACCGTTTTTTGATACCATGCTCGTGCATTCGCTCTGCGAGCCCGACCAGCGCCACGGGATGGATTATCTGAGCGAACGCCTCCTCGCCTACACCCCGGTGCCCATCGAGACGCTCATCGGCTCGAAGAAGGACAAGAGCGGCCAGCTCAGCATGACCGAACTCACGGGGGAGAAGGGCGGCGCGCTAGCCGAGTACGCGGCCGAGGATGCCGACGTGACCTGGCAGCTCGCCGAGAAGCTCCGCCCGCTCCTGGAGGCGAGCGGTCAGGCCAAGGTCTACTTCGATATTGAGGCGCCGCTCTTGCCGGTGCTCGTGGCTGTCGAACACGAGGGCATCGCGCTCGATGTGGCCGCTCTGGCGGAGATCGGGACGTCGTTGGAAAAGCGCATCGCCGAGCTGGAGGCGCAGGTGCTCGAAGCCGCGGGGACGGGGTTCAACCTGAACTCGCCGAAGCAGCTCGGGCAGGTGTTGTTCGATATCCTGAAGCTGACCGAAAAACCGAAGAAGACGCGGACGGGTCAGTACAAGACCGATGAGCAGACGCTCGCCGCCCTCGCTGGCGAGCACGCCATCGTTCGCGATATCCTCGAATACCGGGAATCGACCAAGTTGAAGAGCACCTATGTCGATGCGCTGCCCACCTCGGTCGCCAAAAAGTCGGGCCGCATCCACACCCACTTCCACCAGCTCATGACGGCGACCGGACGGCTCGCCTCGAGCAATCCGAACCTCCAGAACATCCCCGTGCGCACCGAACAGGGGCGGGAGATCCGCAAAGCCTTCGTGCCCGGGCGGGAGGGATGCGTCCTGCTGTCAGCGGACTATTCCCAGATCGAGCTTCGCGTCATGGCTTCCATCAGCGGCGATCCCGCCATGGTCGAGGCCTTCGAAAACGGGCTCGACATCCACACCGCCACCGCCGCCCGCGTCTACGGGGTCGCGCACGAAGACGTGATCCCCGATATGCGCCGCACCGCCAAGATGGTGAACTTCGGGATCATCTACGGGATCAGTGCCTTCGGTCTGAGCCAGCGCCTCGGCATCCCGCGCAAGGAGGCCGCCGAGATCATCGACGCCTACTTCCGGGAGTACGCCGGCGTGAAGGCGTTCATGGAGAATGTCGTCGAGCAGGCCAAGGCGGATGGTTTTGTCGAGACCCTCACCGGGCGCCGTCGGAACCTTCGCGATATCAACTCCGGCAATGGCATGATCCGCTCCGCTGCCGAGCGCACGGCCATCAATACCCCCATCCAGGGGACGAGCGCCGATATGATCAAGATCGCCATGGTCAATGTGGACGCGCTCCTCCGCGACCGGGCGCTGGAGACCCGGATGCTCCTCCAGGTCCACGACGAGCTCGTCTTCGAGATGCCGGAGGCCGAACGTGAAGTCGTCGTGCCGCTGGTGGAGGGGGCGATGCGCGACGCTCTGCCGCTCCGGGTACCTGTCGTCGTGGAGAGCGGCACCGGATCGAATTGGCTCGAGGCCCATTGATCCCATGAACGCATCGCGCTACCACAGGCATGTCGCCAAGGCCTTCGCCGCCCTGCGGGGCGAACGGGGCGTTCGTGAGCGCCATCCCATCGGTGGCTTGCGCATGGTCATTTTCTCCGACCACCATCGCGGCGACCGCACCGGTGCCGACGATTTCCAACGCTGCGAGGCGGTCTATCGCGCCGCCCTCGATCGGTATTTTGAAGACGGCTACGATCTCGTCCTGCTCGGGGATGTCGAGGAGCTCTGGGAGACGATGCCGGCGCAGGCCGTCGAAGCCTACGCGGACACCCTCGCCTCCGAGCGCCGGTTCGCCCGCGCTGGACGCTACCGGCGGATCTTCGGGAACCACGACGACGCGTGGCGCGATGGCAAGGTCGCGGGGAGGCATCTCGGCGACTACATTTGTGACGATGGAGGCTGCAATATCGTCCACGAAGCCGTGAGCATCGAGGTCACCGAGAACGGCGACGCGCACGGCAAGCTCGGAGACATTTTTCTCACCCACGGCCACCAGGGCACCCTCGACAGCGACCGCTGGGCCGGTCTGAGCCGCTGGCTCGTCCGGTGGATTTGGCGGCCGATCCAGCGTGTGCTCCGCGTGGGTTCGAGCACACCGTCCAACGATTTCGGCCTCCGTCTCAAACAC
>CAZKYJ010000649.1:2696-3679 GCA_964556355.1 uncultured Verrucomicrobiales bacterium
TGTCGTCCCGACCTTCGGTTCCTATGACCGGCTCCTGATCGCCGGTCACACCCACCATCCCGTCTTTTCATCCCATTCGCACGAGAGCCAGCTGACCACGGAGATCGCCGCGCTCGAGCGTGAGCGAGCCGGGCTGGACCCGCAGTCCCCCGATGGGCTAACGCCCCGAATCGAACAAAAGAGGTCGGACCTGCGCGCCCTTTTGGCCAAAACTGAGGGGAAGATGATCGATCGCCCCGACGACACGCGCCCGTGCTATTTCAACGCCGGCTGCTGCTCGTTTTCCGACGGAGATATCACCGGTATGGAGGTCGCCGACGGGGAGATCCGCCTCGTCCGCTGGAAACGCGACCCCGGGAACGAGGAGAACGCCACGAGATCCCTCCTGAGGCACGCGGGGCTCCGTGGTCTCTTCGATCAGTTGCGCTGAGATCCGGTCGCCGATCCTCCATGTGGTCCGTGATCGTGCCGGATATTCCGCCACCGGATCCCCGGATTCCATGCTAGGATCGGGGACGATGGGAGACGAGGACACCGACCACCCCGAGGGGCTCACGGAGTTGCCGGAGCTCCTCGATATTTCCGGACTCCAGCAACGGGCGACGTCCGAGCCCGGTGCTTATACCGTCCGTGGCCAAGTGGCCGACGCGGAGCGGAAACTGACCAGGAACGGAAAAGCCTATATCGACGTGGGGCTGACCGATGGCGGAGGATCCATCACGCTAAAGGCGTGGAGCGATAGTGATCCCTTTCCCGATGCGGAATCTTGGGTCGGGGCGGACAGAAAAATCTTCATCGAGATCGTCGGGAACTGGGCGGTTGGCGCCTATGGTCTCGAGTCTAGAGATTGGAGATCCCGACCGCTCACCAGCGAAGAAGTCTCCCGGCTGTTCGGTGGGAGTGGCGCCCAGCGAGAGGCGGTCGATCGCGACTTCGCCGCGATCGAGGAGATGCTGGCGACGATTCTCGATCCTCGACTGCAC
>CAZKYJ010000650.1:0-3669 GCA_964556355.1 uncultured Verrucomicrobiales bacterium
GAAACGCCTTGTCCAAGTCGTCAGGTGTCAGCTCCCAGTTGTCTGGGAGGGTGATCAGCGGGTCGAGGGAGCACTCGAACGCGAAGCTGTCTTGCGCCGCAGCGGTGCCGAGAGAAAGCGCCGCCGCGACGGTGATGGGGAGGAGTTTCATGGGCTCAGGGTAGGGGCACGCGCCCGGATGTCCAAGGGCAGAGCCCGATTCGCGGGAGGGCGGTCCGTCCCCGGCCGCCGCGCAGCGGGGGGCGAGGTGCGATATTCGATGTCGTGTTCCCGGCGGAAGACCGGTGGGAAGGTCGGCGCGGGGTGATGGGTGGAATCCGGGTGGCGGTCATCCCGCCGCAGCCGCCGTGGGGAAACTGGCCACGCGGTGGTCGAGAACAGTTTCCCTCCCCTGTGTCGATAGCGATCGACCGCGGCGGATCAGTCGGCGGGGGACGCGTCTGCCGGAATGTCGTCTTGCGGGAACCCGTAAGTTCCGTAGTCGGAGTGGATCGTGGTGTTGGGGATCGCGCTGTGGAGGGCGGAGATTTCACGCTCGGCGAAGGGTGTCTTTGTTAGGTCGAGTTCCTTCAGCTGAGCCATCTGTGCGAGTGTTTCGAGCGCTGATTGAGAGAGGGGGTTACCCGTGAGCTTGAGGGTGGTGAGAGTGGCGAGTCGATCCAGACCAGTCAATTCCTGCAGTTGGCAGCCATAGATTTCGATCCTTTCCAAGCTTGGGATTTGGCTCAACGACACGCATATCTCAGAAGTCGGCGAATCGAAGTCTGCAAATCTTGCCTCGATCTCGATCTCCTTCAACGATTCCGAAGGTCGCAGGTGATCGAATAGCTCCGGGCGAAGCAGACTTAAGGAGATCTCAAGGGTCTCGAGATTCGCGAGTCCACCTGCGGCTTCGAAGAAAGCGTGGGTTCCGGGATCATTGGGTGGAAGATCAACCGAGATTTCAACCTCCAAGGATCGCAGATGCGGAAACCTTCCCATCGCGGAGCGAATCGATAGATCGAGCACCTCCGGAGAATAGATCCCAAGATGCGTGATCTTTCCACGAAATGTGGCGCGGTAGCGTTCTCGGTAGACGATGTAGCGTCGCGGTGTCGGGTCTTTGGCACAGATCCGGTCGATCGCTTTCAGCACTAACTCGTCCAGCCAAGCCGGAACCACCGCCGGCTTCTCCTCGTCGCCGAATGTGATCTCCCAGTTCCGCTGGCAGGCGTTTTGCACCGCCGCCACCGCCAGCCAGCGCGGGGCGAGAACCGCCGCGACCGCAATCACAAGGAGCGCGATGAGCAGCGCGATCCACCGGATCGGTTTCACGCGCTTGCTCATCGCATCCTCGGTTCGAACCTACTTCTTGAACATCGCGTTCGTTTTGTCTCCGCCGCTCAGCACGTACGCGGTGAGGTCGAGGACTTCTTCCTTCGTGAGCATCATGAGGAGGTTCGGCGGCATGAGGGAGACTTTGCTTAGCTCGATGCTTTCGACGGTTTTACGATCGACATTCACCCGCTGGTTCGGGTTACTCAGGTCGGTGTTGAGTGTGATGTTGTCACCGTTGAGATTGACGACGACGCCGGAGAGGATGTCTCCATTCTTCTTGGTGACGATGATGGGGGCGAACTGCTCGTTGATCTCCTTGCTCGGATTGATGATCTGGTCGAGGAAGTCGTGCGGGCTGTAGCGTCCGCCGGAACCGGTGAGATCCGGGCCGGTCATCCCACCCTGGTTGCCGAAGCGGTGGCAGGCGAAGCAGGCAGCGGCGGCGAACATCGTGCGTCCGTTATCGAAATCGCGGTTCTGCATGCCGGTTTCGGCGGCGGCACTGAGCTCGCCCAGCTCCCACATCGTGGGGGTGCGACCGGCGAAAACCGCCCCGGAAAGCTCGATGGCGCTCTTCTTTTCGGCCTTCTTCTCGATGAGGGTGGCCAGCTCGCTCCTCTCGGCCTCCGTGAAGGTGGCGAGTGAGTCATTGCGGATGAACTCGATGAACTTGTCGAAGCTGGCGCCGCCGTTGAAGTTGGCCGCTTTGAGGAACCACTCGAGCTGCTGGGTGCGGAGTTCCTTCGTCCACCCGGTCTTGAGGAACCGGATACTGCGGGCGTACTCGATCTGCGGTTCCTGGCTATCGGCGGCCGCGATGAGCGCCATGGCTTTGGCGGCGGTGCTCGGTGCTTGGAGATAGGCGAGCGTCTCGGTGAGCAGCCAGTTCAGCTCGAAGGTATCAGCGGGGTAGGCCGGGTCGAGTGTGGCGACGATGGCCTGGAGAGTGGCGTCGTCGGGATTGCCAAAGCGGTGCAGGACGATCTGGATGATGCGCACGTAGGCGAGCTTCTGTTCCTCCGCCAGCCCGGCGAAATCGCGGGCGAGGAGGGCACCCAAAATCTGATCTCGGGTGGCGGCATCTTCCGGGTCTCGGCTGGCCACGCGGGTCAGGGCAAGCAGGGCTTCCAACTGGCGGGTGGCATCGGGCTCGGCGAGGGCGTCTTTTTTCCATCCGTCGACGGGCTGGTGCTCGACGGCGGTGCGGGCGGCGGCGCGGATGTAGCGGTCCTCGTGGCCGAGATGCGGCCAGGCGGCGGCGATGGCCTCGGGGTCTTGCCGGCCGTGGAAGGCGGCGAGGCGGAGGCGGAGGTCGCGCTCGGGGTTCGTCTTGGGGGTGAGGTCGGCCGGGGCAGTCGATTCGTCCCCGGTGTAGGTGACCCGGTAGAGCCCCGACTGGACGCGACGTCCGCCGATGGCGAAGATCATCGAGCCGTCGGGGTGGATGATGGCGTCGGTGACGGGCAGCGGCGCCCCGGTGATGAATTCTTCCTTCGTGGCGGTGTAGCTCGATCCGCTCTGCTCGAGGTGGACGGCGTAGACTTTCCCCCAGCTCCAATCGAGCGCGTAGAACGCCTTCTGATACTTCGCGGGAAACTTAGCGCCGTAGCCGAAAGTCGTGCCGGTGGGCGAACCCGGGCCGATGTTCAACGTTGCCGGGAGGTTGTCGACGTAGAACTCGGGGTATTTTCCCGCGCCGTTGCGCCAGCCGTACTCACCGCCGCTGACCACATGGTTGATGCGGGTCGGGCGGTACCATGACGTATTGAAGTCATATTCCATGTCGGCGTCGTAGGTAAAAAGGTCGCCGTCGCTGTTGACGCTGGCGTCGAAGATGTTGCGGAACCCGTTGGCGAAAACCTCGAAGTCTTGGCCGTCGAGGCTCACCCGGTAGATGATGCCGCCGGGCGCGAGCACCGAGCGGTTGTGCCCGCGACCGTCCGGCATGCGGGGAAGCAGGTGGTCGTCGCCCCAGAGCGGGAGGACCGGAGAGCTGGGGGCGGACTCGGTAAGCACCGCGTTGTTGCCGCAGACGAGATAGAATCCTTTTCCGTCGGGGGTGGGCTCGAGCGCGTGCACACCATGGTCACCGCTGGCCTGGATCTCGCGGAGCATCTCGACTTTGTCGAGCTGGTCGTCGCCGTCGCTATCGGTGAGGCGGTAGAGCCCGCTGGGGATCTTCTTTTCGTAGTCGTTAACTCCCACGTAGAGGGCGTTCCCGACGAAGAGCATGCCGTTGATGGCGCGGATCTCGACGGGGACTTTTTGCACGTCGCCGGTCGTCAGCGTCTCCCCGGCTGAGGGGAGCGGAAAGCGGTAGAGTCCGCCGTACTGGTCGCTGGCGTAGACCCG
>CAZKYJ010000651.1:0-412 GCA_964556355.1 uncultured Verrucomicrobiales bacterium
GGCTACTGCGTGGGCGAGCCGTGGAACCAGCAGGCCGTGTTCAAAGGCATCGGCGTTCCCGTCACCACCAACTACGACATTTGGAAGAACAACCCCGAGAAAGTCTTCGGCGTCACCGATGAATGGGCGAAGGCAAACCCGCAGACCTGGGTGGCGGTCACCAAGGCGCTCATCCGTGCCGGGATGTGGCTCGACGCTTCCGTCGAGAACCGCAAGGAGGCCGTCAAAATCCTCTCGCAGCCGAACTACGTCGGCGCGGATGAAGAAGTCATCGCCAACAGCATGACGGGAACCTTCGAGTTCGAGAAAGGCGACAAGCGAGAGATGCCGGACTTCAACGTCTTCCACCGCTACAACGCCTCCTACCCCTGGTACAGCGACTGTATCTGGTTCCTCACCCAGATGGTGCGCT
>CAZKYJ010000651.1:422-3669 GCA_964556355.1 uncultured Verrucomicrobiales bacterium
ATCGCTGGCCTGGGACTAGCCATCGTCCCGCTTCACCCAGACGGTGCGCTGGGGTCAGATCGCGGAGCAGAAGCCCGACGAGTGGTATCTGGAGACCGCGAAATCAATCTACAAGCCGGAGACCTACATGGAAGCCGCCGCGCTCCTCATCGAGGAAGGCTACGCCACCGCCGAGGACTTTCCGGAGGCGGGCACGGACGGTTTCCGCGCTCCCACCGATGAGTTCATCGATGGCAACAGCTACGACGGAAAGAAGCCGAACGATTATGTAAAAAGCTTCTCGATTGGCCTGAAATGAGCTAAACAATACCCCCCCACCCCCAGCGAACCATCACCATCAGTATCTTCTATGAGCACCGCAGTCACGACCGCCGACGCGCCGAACGTCCCATCGAAGCCAGCTAAGAAGCGGACTTTCGACGTCAACAAGACGGCCCACACCTTGAACAAGATCGGGCTGGGGTTCTTCGTGCCCTACGCCCGGCTCATCGCCGGTGACGAGCCCGTCAAACAGGTACGGCAGATCGTGCTCGATATCTTGCTTCCGGTGCTCGCTATCATCGCCTTCTGGGGTTTCTGGTCGCTTTGCGCCGCCAAGGTCAGGACGAACAGCACGGCGATCCCGAGCCCCAGCGAGACCTGGTCGGCATGGCAGGGAATGCAGGCGTTCGCGGCCAGCGAGGCCGCGAAAGAGGCCGACTTCAACGAGAAGATGGAGACTCTGGCGGTGAAGTGGGAAGCCCAGGGAAATGCGGAGAAGGCGGCTCTCTATCGCGGGAAGACCTACTCCGGCGCACCGACCTTCTACTACCAGATCGGGGTCTCGCTGATCACCATCG
The DNA here is from genome assembly GCA_964556355.1 of uncultured Verrucomicrobiales bacterium. GTDB lineage: Bacteria > Verrucomicrobiota > Verrucomicrobiia > Verrucomicrobiales > DEV007 > CAZKYJ01. The sequence continues at coordinate 1,262 of CAZKYJ010000651.1, forward strand.
GGATCGGCTTTCTCACCGCCACCCTCATCGCCGTGCCCATCGGGATCCTCTGCGGCTTGAGCAAGTACTTCAATACCGCGGTCAACCCGCTCATCCAGGTGTTCAAGCCGGTCTCGCCGCTCGCGTGGCTACCCATCGTCTTCGTCTTCGTCACGGTTCTCTACAACCCGTCGGACGATGCGAAGATCTTCGGACGCGCCCTCTTTATCTCGGCGGGAACGGTGACCCTGTGCTCGCTCTGGCCGACGCTGATCAATACCGCCTTCGGGGTGGCCGGGATCGACCGTGACCATCTCAACGTCGCGAAGGTTCTGAAGCTCTCGTGGTGGCAGCGCATCACCAAGATCGTCCTGCCCTCGGCGCTGCCCCTCATGTTCACAGGGATGCGACTCAGCCTCGGCGTCGGTTGGATGGTGCTCATCGCCGCCGACATGCTCGCCCAGAACCCGGGTCTCGGGAAGTTCGTTTGGGACACCTTCCAGAACGGGTCCACCGAATCGATGGCACAGATCGTCGTGGCGATCATTTGGATCGGGATCATCGGGTTCTTCCTCGACCGGCTCATGTTCGTCCTCCAGCGGCTCGTCACCTTCGAAGAGCAGCACGCCTAACCCACTCGAACCATGCCCTATCTCGAACTGAAGGATGTCTCTGTAGGGTTCGGCTCCGGCCGGGCCCGGACAGAGGTGCTCACGAACGTCAATCTCACGATGGAGAAAGGGGAGTTCGTGGCCATCGTCGGCTACTCCGGTGTCGGGAAGACGACGCTGATGAACCTCATCGCCGGATTGGTCCAGCCCGACAAGGGGGAGATAATCGTCGACGGCAAGAAGGTCGAGGGCCCTAGCCCCGAGCGCGGGCTCGTCTTCCAAAACTACTCGCTTCTCCCCTGGCTCACCGTGCACGCCAACGTGGGCATGGCCGTCAACCAGGTTTTCGAGAGCGAGGAGAAACCGAGCCGCTTCAAGCGGATCCGCGAGGCGATCGGGATGGTCAGCCTCACACCCGCCGTCGAGAAGCGGCCTTCCGAGCTCTCCGGAGGCATGCGCCAGCGGGTCTCGGTAGCGAGGACGCTCTCCACCAAACCGGATGTCATGCTTCTCGACGAGCCGCTCAGCGCGCTCGATGCCCTGACCCGATCGGTGATCCAAGATCAGATCCTCGATATCTGGGAGGCCGAGAAGCAGACGATTATCCTCATTACTAACGACGTCGATGAGGGGCTCTACATGGCGGATCGTATCATTCCCCTCAGCATGGGGCCCGGGGCCGGCTTCGGCCCGGAGGCCCGGGTGGATCTTCCGCGGCCTCGCGATCGGAAAACGATGAACCAGGACGAGTCATTCCGGCTGCTCCGCAACCAAATCATCGGATACCTGCTGGATATCAAAGCCAAGGACAACGCCGCCACTTCCGTCGAAGAGATCCGGCTTCCCGATGTCCAGCCGATGAATATCACCGATGCCCGGCGCACGGCCTACCGCGGCCAGGAGTCTCGACCCAACCGCCGCTTCCGCTTCCGCAAAGCATCCTAAAACTACCAATCTATGAGCGATATCTACCTGGAGGCCCTAGACGTCTGGAAAGTCTACAAGACCCCGCGTGGCGACGCCGTCGTCGTCGAGGACTTCAATCTCAAGATCCGCCGGGGCGAGTTCATCTGTGTCATCGGCCACTCGGGTTGCGGGAAGAGCACGGTGCTTTCCCAGATTGCCGGCCTCAACGACATTTCGAAAGGAGCCATCATCCTCGATGGCAAGGAGATCACCGGTCCCGGTCCCGATCGGGGAGTCGTTTTCCAGGCGCCGTGCCTGCTCCCGTGGATGACGGTCTATCAAAACGTCAAACTTGGAATCGACCAGGTCTACTACCATATCTCCGAGAAGGAGCGGGATCAGATCGCTCGCTACTACTTGCAAGTCCTCGGATTGAAGGACGCGCTCCACAAACGCCCCGCGGAGATCTCCCGAGGGATGCAGCAGCGGGTCGGCTTGGCCCGGGCCTTCGCTCTCTCCCCGAAAATGTTGCTCCTCGACGAACCGTTTGGGATGCTCGACAAGCTGACGAAGTTCGAGCTCCAAGAGGTGCTCCTCGAGCTCTGGAACCGCGTGCGACTCACCGCCTTCATGGTCACCCATGACGTCGATGAGGCCATCTATCTCGCCGACCGGGTCGTCATGATGACGAATGGCCCGCGCGCGCGTGTCGGAGAGATCCTCGAAGTGAAGTTCGAGCGCCCGCGCAGTCGGAAGTCCATCATGGAAGACCCTCTCTACTACGAATACCGCGAGCATCTCGTGTCCTTCCTCGAGGAGCGCGCCCATCAGAAAACGATCGCAGCATGAGCGCTGAGGCCACCATTGTGGAGGAGTCGGTCGTGGATGCTTCGACTTCGTACCTCATTCGCT
>CAZKYJ010000652.1:0-3663 GCA_964556355.1 uncultured Verrucomicrobiales bacterium
GGGCGCTCAGGGTGCCACCCGCGACTTTCTGGGCGTAGCTCTGGAGCTCGCGCATCGGGCCGGTCAGGTTGCGGGCGTACCAGAGCGAGAGCACCGCCCCGAGGACGAGCGAGATGCCACCGACGCGCCCCGTCATGGCAAATGCCTCCAATCGCTGCCGCACTTCGCGGTCCAGCGAGATCTCCACTTCGACCCAGCCGACGGTTTCCCCCGCCGAACGGATCGGCTCCCGGTGGATGTAGCCGCTCCCGGTGAACCAGAGGCGCTCCCAGAGCGGTTGCTCGGGCGACCGCATTTTCCCCGGCACCGCATTGGGGGCCTGGCCGGCTTTCCTCCAACCGAGGTTCGTGTGGACCAGGGCGAACCCATCGGGCGTCTCCACTGAGATGTAGGCGACGTTCGGCCGGTTGCGCACCCGCTCGAGACAGAATTCGACAACCTGGGCATAGTCCCGGTCGGCCAGGGCGCCGGAGCACCCGGTCCGGACGATCTGCGCGACCGTGGTCGCTTCCCCCTGCACCTGGTCGGCGGCGGCACGCCGGTAGTGCATGGTCATGAACACGGCGAAGACGAGAACCGAGAGGGCCGCAATCAGGCAGGCCATCAGCACGACCTTGCGCTGAATGGTCGTTTTCCTCTGTCGCCCTGGAACATCGACGATCACGGTTCTTCCCCTCCCGGCGAATCCTCTCTCCCCGCGTCGGCGAGCGGCGGTCGCTCCGCTGCTTCGGGGTCATCACCGTCCCCGATTCCCATCGCGGACAACGTTGTCTGGTACATCCCGGAGATCTCCGGATTGAACGGCCGCACCGCCCGCCACCCTAGCCCCCGCAGAAGGCGCCGCCCCTCATCCGTCCGCCCGAGGTTTCCGAGAACTTCATTGACGGCTTTCTCCCTCCCTCGATCAAGGTCGCCCCGCACGAATATCGTGCCGCCCAAGAGAGGGGGCGAGGCCTCGATCGTGTCGAGAACTTCCATGACTTGGGGGTTGAGCTTGGCGATGGCATCCAGATCTGACCGCGCCGCCACGGCGACGTCCGCCGTCCCAAAGAACACCGGCAGGATCGCCCGCGCCGGGCGATCGGTGTGCCCCACCCGGAACCGGGGAATGGAGGCGTCGGCGGTGGAGATCGCGATCCCGCCGTCCCCGGAGCTCGCCGTCCGCTCGATCCAAGCCATCGGCACGATCGATCCACCATCGGAGACATCGTAGAGCATCAGGCCGCCGAGGTGGTCTCCCAACGAAGTCCCGGCCGCCGCCAGCGCGACGTACTCGGTCGCGAGCCCGTCGCCCCTCTCCGCCGCGAATGCCGTCTTGTAGACGACCCGGGCTTCCGCCGACTCGGCGGTGGCCACTTGCCCCGGCGCCGCGAACACCACAACCGGGGATCTGGTCGCGACCATCCCTTCGACCATCTCGGGAATCTCCGCGAACGCGATCTCTCCGGGGAACGTCTCGGCCACGGAGCGCAACCACCCCCTCGCCGACTCCTGCAACCGCCAGCCCGATTCCTTGAGCGCCGGGATCTCCATCAGAATCGACAGCTCGGGCACGGGGTCACGGCCACCGCCCCCCAACGTGGCACCAGGGGCGTCGGCAGCCCCACCCGATGGAACCAACGATCCCACCAACAACCCCGCCACCGCCGATAGCGCAAGCGATGACCGTCCCCAGCGCAAACCGAACGAAAACGAATGGTGCCTCCGTGGCTGACAGCTCAAACTCATCACATGTATGAAATATTCCCTAAATTATTATAAATCTTAAAATTACAATTTCAATAAAAAATCGCGTCAATCGGGAATGCGGTGATAGGTCGCTTGTCAGGAGGTTTGCAAGCGACGCCCACAGTGCCTTATGGTCGCTCCGATGCGGTATCGCCCGGTGATCGCTCTATTGCTTGCTGTCGTTGCGGGAATCGCGACGATCGGGGTGCTGTCCCAGCACTATGCCGGATGGCCGATGACCGAGACGTGTGAGCTTCAAGTCGACAGCTCATCGGTGCGCGACGGTCATGGCGTTCGCGCGAGCCTCCCCCAGCGATACCGGACGCCGGTCACGGAGTTCCGGGCACAGTTGTTGTGCGACGGCAAGAGCATGGGTCAACGGATCGACAGCAACCGTGACGTGAAAGCGCACGGGAGCGGCCGCTTTCGGGTGCAGGGGAAAACCGTGTGGTTTTCGATGCCCGACAACTCTGACCCGCGAGAGGGCGGGCACACTTTCAGTCTCCGTGCCCCCCGGCCCGTGAAGTCGGGTTGGCTGATCGGAGTCCCGATCGTCTTCTTCGCCAGCGTGCTATTCGCGTGGCGTCAGCCCGCCATCCGCCGGCGCACCACCGATCTCCGGGCGGTGTGCCCGAGGGGGTCGGCGTGGGCGATTCCCGTCATCGCCTTTGTCGTTGCCACCGGATTCGGGCTCGCCGATTGGGCGACCGACACGCCACCGCCCAACTCCGTGTTCGCGGTCGACGGGATGCCCTACAGCGATGCGCTCGGATGGAACGAGCTCGCCATCAGCCTCGCTAGGGGGCATGGGATCCAGGGACCGTTCGAGTCGCAGCGGCCATTTCATCCCGTCGCCCTCGGGGCGGTCTATGCGGTCACCTCGCCGTCGATGGACGTCGCACACATTTTCGGGGCGCTCACCTGGGGGCTCATCGCTTTCATGGCATCCGCACTCGGGTTGGCGATGGGCGGCCGGGCGGTGGCTCTCGTCCTCGGCGGGTTCGTCGTTTTCTCGCCGAGCCACCGCGAGATGGCCGGCCTCATCCTGACCGAAGACCTTGGGGTCGCGCTGACACTGGCCTCCGCGGTCGCCTTTTCCTCCGCGATGTTGGGCGCCCCCGGGCGACGGACGGTGCGGTGGAGCCTTTTCGTGGCGGGATTGCTCTTCGGCTTCGCCAATCTCGCGAGGCCGCTGACCCTCCTCGCGGCGCCCCTGCTGGCTGCGGTGACCGCATTGCACGGGCTCGGGACGAAGTTTCGAGGGAACGTCCCCCGTGCTCTCGTCAACGTCGCTATCTTGACCGTGGGAGTCTCGATCGTCATCCTACCGTGGCTCGCGCGCCAGCATTCCAAATTCGGGATCACGACGATTTCTGCGAATAGTGCCGATCTCCTCTACACCGGAGCGCTGGGCGCAGCCTGGGGCGGGGCGATCTACGACGAGCTCCGGGAAGCCGGTGCTGACGGCTCGGTGGGCGAGCAGGTGGACTACTTCATGCGCCGTTACAAGGAAACGGTCGCGGAGGATCCGGCCGGCTACGTCCGCCAGGTGACCGGCGAGATGGTCGGGTTTATCGAAGATTTCGAACTCGGAACGCCACGTGCGAACCTGGCATCGATCGCGATCAGCCTGCTGATCGCCATCGCCGTAGCCCTGCGGGTGGGATCCCCGTTCGGCCTCCTGTCTTTCGCGATCCTGTGGCCACTGGCCGTCGCCGGAACCCACCTCGCCCCGTTGGCACTCCTCGGGGGAGCCGTTGTCGTGATCGCCGGGCGCTCCGACCGGCGGGGACGCCTCGTGCTCGCAGGTCTCTTGGCGCTCCTGTTCGGCAATGCCATGCTCAGCGCGCTCATCGGAAACTTCGGGCTCAGCCGCACCGGCGGTTTCCGCGACCTGGCCGTACTGCTCATCATTGTGACCGGTGTGCTCGAACT
>CAZKYJ010000653.1:0-3662 GCA_964556355.1 uncultured Verrucomicrobiales bacterium
AATTCATCGCGCCAAACCGCCCACCGAGATCGCCGGTCGATTCGCCCCAGCGCCCCCTTACTCCTTCCCCAGCAGCTCCAGCATCTTCTTCACGTCCGTGGTCGGCAGGTTGCAGGCGAAGTTCTGGCAGACGTAGGCGGTTGGTAGCCCGTCGATCGCGACCTGGCCTTGGGTGAACTCCGCGAGCTGGCCGATCTCCGGTTCCTCCTCGCCCGCCGGACGGAAGATCGTCACCATCCGCGGGAAGAACTGTTTCCGCAACGGCTCCAGCATGGCCGCGAGCCCGGGGGTGCCCGGTTCTCCGACCACCCCGACCTCGAATGACGGACCGGCCGCAAAATCGACGGCGACCAGCATCTGGGGATACACGCCCGCCTGCTTCTCCAGCTCCCCGCCGAACGCGGTGGCCAGCGCCTCGTAGCGCTCCTCGTACTCGGTTCGCCCGCTTAGCTTCGCCAATCGGAGAAAGTTGAGCGCGGCGACGGCGTTGCCGGAAGGGATCGCACCGCCGTAGAGCTTCTTCGCCCGCACCAGCAGCTCCTCGCTGTCTTCGGCGGTCATGAATAGCCCACCTGCTTCCCCGTCCCAGAATGACTCGATCATCGTGTCGTTGAGAGCGAGCGCCTCGCGGAGATAGCGCACCTCGAAGGTCGATTCATAGAGGTCGACGAGCCCCCAGATGAGAAACGCGTAGTCCTCCAGATGGGCGGTGAGTCCGGCTTCGCCCTGGCGGTAACGCTTCACGAGCCTTCCGTCCTCGCCCCGCAGGGTCGCGAGCGCGAAGTCTGCCGCTTTCTTGGCGGCGGCCGTATAGGTCGCGTCGCCGAGCGCCCGCCCGCCCTTGGCCAGCGCGGCGATCATGAGCCCGTTCCAGTCGGTGAGGATCTTGTCGTCCTTCTGCGGGTGGATCCGCTTCTCTCTCGCATCGAAGAGCTTCTGCCGCATCGCATCGACCTTCGCACCGTCAGCGCCCAGCTCCTCCAGCGAATCCTTCAAATGCGGGATGCTCGATCCCGTCTTCTCTCCGGTCGCCTCGTCATTATAGTTGCCGCCCGGGACGATATTGAACAACGTGTTCCATGCTTTCCCATCCTCCTCCCCGAGAACCTCGATAACCTGCTCGGGCGTCCAAACATAGAAGACCACTTCCTCCCCCTCGCTATCGGCGTCCTCCGCACTGTAAAAACCGCCCTCGGGACTGGTCATGTCCCGTAGGACATAGGTGAAAATCTCACGCGCCGTCTGGGCGTACTCCGGTTTCTTCGTGACCTGGTAGCACTCGATATTCGCGATGGCCAAGAGAGCCTGGTCGTAGAGCATCTTTTCGAAATGGGGAACCAACCAATCCTTGTCGGTCGAGTAGCGGTGGGTACCGAATCCGATCTGGTCGTAGACCCCGCCAAGCCGCATCTCGTGGAGTGACTTCTCGACCATGGCCAGCGCGCGCGGCTCGCCGCTCCGCTCGTAGTAGCGGAGCAGGAAACTGAAGATCGGCGGCGTCGGGAATTTCGGGGCAGCCCCGAATCCGCCACGCTCGGCGTCGAACGTCGGAGCGAGCGTCTCGTAGGCCCCTTGGAGCGTCGCCGCGTCGGCGAGGCCGCCCGGCGTTCCCGTGACCATGTCGCCGAGCGCATTCTTGACATTGCTCGCGACTTCTTCGACCTGCGCGCGGTCGTTCGTCCATGCGTCGTGGAGTCTCTTGAGAATGGTGGTGAACCCCGGACGACCGAGCCGGTCGTTCTTCGGGAAGTAGGTCCCGGCAAAAAAGGGCCGTTTGTCAGAGGTCATCACCACGTTCATCGGCCAACCACCGGAGCCGGTCATGGCCTGGGTCACGGTCATGTAGACCTCGTCGATGTCCGGGCGCTCCTCGCGGTCGACCTTGATCGGTACGAACCACTCGTTGAGCATCTTGGCGACCTCGGGATCTTCGAAGCTCTCATGCTCCATGACGTGGCACCAGTGGCAGGTAGTGTAGCCGACGCTGAGTAGCACCGGCTTGCCTTCCGCCTCGGCCTTGGCGAAGGCCTCCTCGCCCCACGGATACCAATCGACCGGGTTCCGCGCGTGCTGGAGCAGGTAGGGGCTCTTCTCGAAGACCAGCCGGTTGAACTCCTCGCCGCCGTCGTCGGGCAGCTGGGCAATCTCCTCGAGCGACGGCGGTGGCAGCCGCACGTGCCCCTCGGATTCGTCAGCAGCGTTTCCGGTCATGGCAGCCAGAGTGCAGGCGGTGAGGGCGAGCGCAAGGGGGAACGGGCGGGAATTCATCCGCGAACTTGCCGCAGATCGGGTGGGATGCGAATCGTTGAACCGGCAGCCCCCGATCCGGCGGTCGGCGTCGCCCTCCCCGGCCGCGGCAATTCCTCGCCGCCTTGGTCGGCGAGGCTTGCCGGGCGAATCTTGTGGACGGGCTCGATCGGCGAGCCTCCGAACCATAGCGGTGACGCGTCACAGCAGCCCGGAGTGCCGCGCAGCGGTGTGCTGGCGGCACGCGTCGCTAGTGCGTGGGCTTGCGCCGCAAGAATTGTCCCCAGCTCGGGTCACCGACGAAATCCCCATCACGCGCCTGCACTTTTCCCCGGACGGTCACCACGGACGGACGGCCTTCGATAGCCACGCCCTCGAATCCGCTGTAGTCGACGTTCATCCGCTGGGTGGCAGCGGAGATGACGCCGCGGTAGGAAGGATCGTAAACGACGATGTCGGCATCCGCCCCCTCGGAGATCGTCCCTTTCTTGGGGTAGAGGCCGAAGAGCTTGGCCGCGGCGGTGCTCGCGACCTCGACGAACCGCTCGAGGCTCAGCCTCCCGGCCTTGACCCCGTAGGTGTAGAGCAAATTGATCCGGTCTTCGATGGACGGCACGCCGTTGGGAATCTTGGTAAAGTCGTCTCGTCCCATCGGTTTCTGCCCCTGGAAATCGAAAGGCGCGTGGTCGGTTCCGACCGTGTCGATCACCCCGGTGGCCAGGCCGTTCCACAGGACTGCCTGGTGATGCCGGTCGCGGATCGGGGGTGACATGACCCACTTGGCGCCCTCGAAATCCGGGCGCTCGGCGAATGACTTATCGCAGACGAGATAGGTGGCCAGCGTTTCGACGGAGACGTTCACGCCCCGGAGCCGCGCCTCCAGGGCAGCCTTCAATGCGGGCTCGCAGCTGGTGTGGACGATATAGACATGCGCGCCGGTCATCTCCGCGAAAGTGCAAAGGTGGTGGACACCGTCGGCCTCGACGGCCGGGGGACGGCTCTCGTGGTGCCACTCGGGCCCCGTTTTGCCGGCGGCGAGCAGCCCGGCCTGGTTGGCGGCGATGAGGTCTTCGTTCTCGCAGTGGGCGGTGACGATGACGCCGAGTTCTCTGGCGAGTTTGAGCGTCTTGTAAAGCGTCTCGTCGTCGATACCGAATGCCCCCTTGTAGGCGAGGAACACCTTGAACGAGGCAACTCCGGACGACACGATCTCGCGCAGCTGGTCGGCGGTCGAATCATCGAACTTCGATACCCCCATGTGGTAGCTCCAGTCGCAGGCGGAGCGGCCGATCGATTTCTCGTTCCAGAGCGCGAACGCGTCGCGCGGTTCCTCGGCGCTGCTGGGGACGCACATTTCGAAAAACGTGGTCGTCCCGCCGACCAGCGCCGCCTGGCTACCGGTCTCGTAGGTGTCT
>CAZKYJ010000654.1:0-3656 GCA_964556355.1 uncultured Verrucomicrobiales bacterium
CGCCGCCCAATCCGTCCAGGCGGTGGCCATCGACGACTTCTACATCTCCGATCCCGGCACCTTCAATGCGACGGTGCCCGTGCCGTCGCTCTTCGGCAAGATCAGCGTCCGGCCGTTCCGCATCGTCGGTGTGTCTTACGCCGGGGACACCGACCAAGTCAGGTTGGAGTGGAACTCCCAGTCCGGTCGGCTCTACTCGATCTGGACGTCGGACGACCTGACCAGCTGGATCGAGCTCATCGACGGGATCGAGGGCGCAACCGGCGTCCCCACCACCGAGTTCCTCCTCCCCGGCACCTTCGCCGAACCCCAGACCTTTTTCCAAGTGCGCCAGTAAATGAAAGTCCTCGCCCCGATCGCTGCCTGTTTATCTTTCGCGGTTCCGGCACCCGCCATCGACGTCGAGCCCCAGCCGCTCATTGCTGCAACGAAGCGCCTGACGGATGCACTCGGCCTCGTCGGCAGCCCACTGGAGCAGGGCCGTTTGGACGCCCTGGCCGAGGCCTACCGGTCGGACGATCCGGCGGGTGCCGTGCAGGCGGTGCTCGATCCCTCCTGCCTGGCCGAAGTGCACATCAATCCCGAATCGCGGGTCAAGGTGGCGCCCGGTTCCGCTGCGCGTGCGCTGGCGGAGAATGGGTGGACGACGTTCCTGGTCAAAGTCCACAACGAGGCCGGGGTGACCGCGCCCTTGGAGGTGACTAGCCCGAATGCGAAAGCGTTGCACAACTCACCGCCGGAGGAGATCCGCGACCGGTGGGTCGAACTCGCCACCTTCGATGCGCAGCCGATGGCAAAACGGCTCAGCGGCCTTCCGCTCGAGTACCGGATTTTGTCCGTCTACTCGCGCGACTCCGGTCAGCGCGAGGCGAAACTGGCCTTCTCGGTCGGGCAGGGGACGCAGGATCTCGGGTTCCGCAACGAGGTCGACCTGCTCTTCGACGCCGCTCCGTCACACGAGGTCACGCTGGAGGTGCTCGATGACACCGGGAGTCCAACCACCGCCGCCTTCGAGATCCGCGACGCCCAAGGCCGGGTTTACCCCTCACAGGCCAAGCGGCTCGCCCCGGATTTCGCCTTCCATCCCCAGGTCTACCGCGCCGACGGAGAGTCCCTGACCCTTCCCGCCGGCACCTACGAGATTCAGATGACGCGGGGGCCCGAATCCCTCCCGGTGCACCGTCGGGTCACCGTGACCCCGGAGACCGCGACCCTCAGTTTCCGTGCCGAGCGCTGGATCGATCCCGCCGCGCGCGGGTGGTGGTCAGGCGACCACCACATCCATGCGGCCGGATGCGCCCACTATTCGAACCCCACCGAGGGGGTGCACGCTCCCGACATGCTGCGGCATTGCCTTGGCGAGGACCTCAAGGTGGGTGCCAACCTCACTTGGGGGCCGTGCTTCGACTACCAAAAACAGTTCTTCACGGGCCAGGATGATCCGGTTTCCACCTATCCCTACCTCCTGCGCTACGACATCGAGGTGTCCGGGTTCGGATCTCACCGATCCGGGCACCTCTGCCTCCTCCGCCTCAAAGATCAGATCTACCCGGGGGGCGACTCGAAACACCACTGGCCGACGCTCTGTCTCAACACCCTCAAGTGGGCGAAGAAACAGGGTGCCCTCTGCGGGCCGGCGCATTCGGGGTGGGGGCTAAAGGTGCCCACCGACGCGCTCCCGAACCCCCATATTCCACCGTTCGATGGGATCGGCGCCAACGAGTATATCGTCGATGTCACCCATGCCGTCGAAGGCCCCGACGGCAGCCCGGTTCCCGCCGTCGACTTTCTGTCGATGGTCGATACGCCCCACGTCTGGGAGCTCAACATCTGGTATCACACGCTCAACTGCGGTTTCCGCACGCGGATCTCCGGGGAGACCGATTTCCCGTGTATCTACGGCGAGCGCGTCGGCCTCGGGCGTTCCTATGTCCAGCTCGAAGGGAAGCTCGACTACGACGCGTGGTGCGAGGGCATCCGTTCCGGCCGGAACTACGTCGGAGACGGACGCTCCCACCTCTTCGATTTCCGGGTCGGTGAAGCCTCGATGGGGCACGGGGATTCGACCTGGCGGCTCGACGCGCCTTCCGAAGTCACCGCGACGGTCGCCGCCGCCGCCTACCTGGATGAGGCACCATCGCCCGATCTCTCCTCGGTGCCTTCAGCCGAGAAACCCTACTGGCACGTCGAGCGCGCCCGCGTCCCGGGCACGCGTACGGTCACCGTCGAACTCGTCGCCAACGGCAATGTGGTCGCGTCGCAGCCCCTCGTGGCCGATGGCGAGATCCGCGACCTCACCTTCACCGGTATCACCATCGACCGTTCATCGTGGCTCGCCGTGCGCATCCGAGCGTCGTCCCACACGAACCCGGTCTGGGTGACCCTCGGCGACGAGCCCGTCCACCCGTCCCGCCAGTCCGCGCAGTGGTGTCTCGATTCGGTCGCCCAGTGCTGGTCACAGAAGCGAGCGCTGATCGCGGAGTCCGAGATGGGCGATGCCGAGGCCGCCTACGCGCACGCGACCGCGACCTACCGGGCGATATTGGCGGGGGCGAAGGGCGACTGAACCGGGCGCGGCTGGCCGGCCGGGGCACTGTCATTCCGGGTGGGCTCGTGGGAATCAAGCTTCCGATCTGCCCCCACGCGTCCGGGACCCCGCTCGAGATTCGGCCGGCTAGATCAGCACGACCTGCTTGGCGAGATCGGCCGTCTTCGCCTTGATCCAGTACTCGGGGAAGGCGGTTTTGAGGATGTCCTCGTAGATCGCTTCGTAGTCGCAGGGCGGGCGACCATAGGGTTGCCAGCCGAGCCCGTCCCAAAGGGCGTTGATGGCGCTCCGCGCATCCCTCCAGGGATCGGCGGATTCGCTGAGGACGAACGCGTAGCGTTTCTTGACGATGGCGGCATAGACCCCGAAGGCGGTGGCGATGGTCTGGAAGGTGGCCTGTTCCGGGCTGGCCTCCGGCGGCAGATCGAGGGTGCCCGTGCCATGGGCCTCGCGGAGGAGGTCGGTGAAGCGCTCGAAATAATTTCCCATGATTTTGGCGTGCTCTTCGGCGAGCGCCGGCGGCAGCTGCTTGCGCACCCAGGGGAAGCTGAGGAACTCGCTGATATGAAAATTGTTCGGGTGGAAGCGGGCCATCTGCTCGTAGGCGATGACGAGGGCAAACGCCCGTTCGCGCGGGGTGCCCTCCACGGTGGCCGCCCGCTCGGTCAGCCGGACAATCCGATCCAAACAGCGTTTCGCCACCGCCTCGATGGCTTCGGTCTTCCCAGAAAAATGCTGGTAGATCGTCGGTCGGGAGTATCCCGACTCCGTGGCGATCCGCTCGATCGAGAGGCCGGATACCCCGTTTTCGACGAGGATCCGTTGGACGACGAGTTCGAGTTCGCCCTGCCTCAACTCGAATTTCGATTTTGACGGTGACATCAGTTTCCTAACATAATCGGAAAATGATCTGCGGCATCTGCAAGATTGCTTCCGCTGGCGAAAACTTCTATCCGTCGAGCGCCCGTAGCCTGCTGGCGAGCAGGTTCCTGAGGACGGTGAACGAGAAATGGCGGGCGCCGAGGGAGTAGTTGTGCTCGGCCTGTCGGGCGGCGAGTTCCGGGGCGTCGAGGACGCGGGAGCCGCGGGCGGTGACCGCGGGGGCGAC
>CAZKYJ010000655.1:0-3647 GCA_964556355.1 uncultured Verrucomicrobiales bacterium
ACAGCGAAGTTGAGGAGAGTCGCATCATGCACGCGCACGGCGTACTGTCCGGCGACCTCGCGGTTCCCCGCCTTGAGGTGGGCAGCGGTCTTGGCGCGCAGCTCTCGGTTCTCGTCCTCGAGCTTGCGCACCTGACCCATGAGGCGCTCACACATCCCTGCGTGGGTGGCGAGCCCATCGTTGTATTTGGAAATCTGGGTGCGGAGGTTTTCTTTCTCGACCTCGAGGAGTGCCTCGGGGTTACTCTTCTCCAGGCCGGAGACGAAGAGGGAGAGGAATCCTTTGAAGAGGTTGGAGATACGACGGAACATGGTGGGGACAGGATTTCGGAGTGGTTCTAGCGCGCTCCCTGGCCACGTTGCCAGCTCGCGAGCAGGTTGTTGACGACCTCGGCGGACGGGGGCTCGCAAACCGAGGCCAAATCCACTTTGATACCGTAGGAGGCATACTTCGTGAACGGACTCTCCGCAAGTTTGATGGGCACCGCCGGGTTGCCGGGCCGGAAGCCGTGGGTCAACGCGTTCTGCTGGATCTCCTCGCTGAGCAGGAAGCGGAGAAACTCGCGGGCGCCCTCTTTGTGCCGGTCGTCCGACCACGGAGCATCGATCACGTAGTAGGGGTTTTCGTTCCACATGTTGTAGGCCGGGTAGGCGACCTCGAGCGAGCCCCAACGCCCTTCGGCATTCTTGAGAAAGTCGATGACGACGTTCTCGTAGACGCAAACGGCATCGTAGGCGGACGGACCTTTCAGCACCATGTCCCGCATCATGTTGCCCGTGCTATTGGGAAGGCCGGAGACGGCGCGCTCGATCTGCTGCATCCAGCCTTGGAACCCCGGGTCAAGGATGTCTTTGAGCGCGAGGTCGGTGCGCTTCTTGTGGTAGTCGTAGGCCATGAGCACGAGCGTCGTGATGCCGCTGTTCGACTGGTTGGGATGGGTGTGACCGAACTTGAAAAGCCCCCACTCGGGCTTCTCCGCAATCCCGTCCCAGCCGCTGACCTCGGCGAGCGCTTCGCCGATCTGGTCGAAGTCGAGCCTCTCGTAGCGCTGCTGGAAGGCGCTGAACCGCTGGTCCCACATGACCAGAACCATCGGGCTCAGAGCGAGCGCGTCCGCCGTGAGCAAGGGGTCCCGGCGCCCGTGTTTGACCTCCCACTCCTGGACGAACACATCGGTGTAGAGCGCGCTCGCCGGCGCCCAGACGTGGATGCTCTCGTCCCCTTTCAACAACGCCTGCGCACCTTCCAGCGACCCCATCGGCTTCAGCTGGATCCCGATTCGCTGACCCGCATCCGTCCGGGCAAATTCCGCCGCCGCCCACTCGAGCCAGCGCCGTTTCTCCGTCCCGTAGGCGATCCCGATCTCGACTCCCCCGGACCGGCCGCCGCCCCCGGCCGGAACAGCGGTGACACTACCGACGCCGTCGCTGCCCCGCGGCGGCGCCCCCCCGCCCGCGAGGTAGTAGTAGGCACCGGCGGCACAACCGAGGATGAAAAGCCCGACGAAGATCTTCCCCAGGGCGGTCAGTCCAGATTTTTCGGGGGGCTGCATGCTAGAAGAAGGTGGCGATCTCCCGGAAGATCGCTTGGATGTTCTCGGACTTGCCCTCGTAGTATTTCGCTTTGGTGCTTTCCGCGATCTGCTCCAGCACCGGCTTCATCGACTGGGCATCATAGCCGATCGTGAAAACGCGAATATTCCGGCTCTCGCTGTCGGAAGAGATTCTTGCCAGGAGTTCGGGGAGGTCGATTTCGCTCTCGGTGTCTTCGCCGTCCGTGAGTACCACGATGGCTGAAATCCGGTCGCCATTGGCTTCCTCCTGCATGTGATCGAACGCCGCCGCCACCGCGTCGTAGAGAGCGGTTCCATCGAGGGGGATGAGCCCGTCGATCGACACGTTGATCCGCGCTCGCTCGGATTCCCCATCGAGGAGGACACGCCGCGCGGCCCAATCGAAGCGGGTGTTGAAGGGGAGCAGCGAAAACGTATCGCGGGGCTCTAGCAGCGACACCAGCTCCCGAGCCCCCGTCTTGGCGTTGGCCATGCGCCCCGAGTCGGCCATGCTGCCTGAAGTGTCGAGGACGAGGGTGATATTGGACGCTTTTTTGTGCTCGTGCCAGAGCTTGAGCACGGCGTCCATCACCTCGGCCGACGGGACTTCCAGCGTGGTTTTCGGCTCCTGGGGATCGACGCCGTGAGCGCGATCGACCGGCGGACCGAGCGCGACGGTGACGTCCGCGGGGCGGAATCCGAAGCGGAGCGCCCGTTCCTGCTGGGCCGGATCGAGGAGGTAGTCAAGGTAGGTGCGCACCGCCGCCCGGTGGGAGTCGGTCACCCACTCGCGCTCGACGATGCCCACGGGATGGTCGCTCCAGAACGTGCCCTCTTTCGGGTAGATGGCCACGAGCGTGACGGGAGGGGCGGCGCCGGCGGCATAGGCACCGATGACCATGTTCTCATAGAGGACGGCGGCGCTGAGATACTGAGGCCCGTTGTCGAGGAGCTTCTTTCCGAAGAAGCCGGTAGAGCGGCCGTAGTGGACGACGGATCTCTCGATATTTTCTAGGTAGTCTCCGACTTCGGGGCGGGCGACATCTTCCAATGTCAGCCCATTGACCTTCCCGGCACCGGAATAGACCTCGGCGATCAACGCGATGAGGCCGCTGTTGCTGAACTCGGGATGGGTGTGTCCAAACTTGAAGTTCCCCCACTGGGGGAGGCCGACCGACGCCCAGCCGTCAGGATGCTGTGAGAGCGCGAGAATATCCCCCCATCCCACGGGCGCTTCGGGCCATCCGAGCGCTTCGGCCATCGGCTTCCACATGGCGATGACGACGGGAGACAGCACGAGGTTTTCGGTCGACGCGACCAGGTCGGAGCCCGTCTTGGCTCGCGACTCAGCGTTCCCCAAGGTGATGAAAGCGCCGGATGCGGGACTCGTGACGTGCGCCTGCACGGAGCCGTCGATCGCCGTGGCGATGCATTCGCCCGAACCCATCGGGACGGTGCGGACAGCGATCACTTTCCCATCCGCCGTGGTGACCCGCGAGCGGTTGAATTCGCTGGTGACCTCGACTAGCCAATCCTCCTTCTCCGACCCGTAGGTAAATACGATCTCGAGAACATTGGGATCGCGGGGTGCATCGCCGGAGGCCGATCGCTCGGGTGGGGAATCGCATCCGGCGAATAACAGGGACGCCACCAAGGGCAGGTAGCAGGCACGGAACGGGTGGGACGATGGCATAGCAGTGGGAGCGCCTAAACTCACACAGCAGTTTTAGCATGCCCGCCGCCAATTCCGCGTTACAAGATCGACACACGTTTCCAGCCGGTGCCTGAGCGGAAATCGGTCACCCGCCGGAGGCGCGGCGCTCGCGGACGGCGCCGGCCAAGCGATCGAGCAGGGTTTCCGTCGTCTCCCAAGAGACGCAGGCATCGGTGATACTCTGGCCGTAGAGCAGATCCTTGTCCGGCTCGACCTTCTGGTTGCCCTCCACGATGTGGCTCTCGATCATGAGCCCGGCCACGGCGCGACTTCCGCCCGCAATCTGCGCGGCGAGATCGGCGGCAACCTTCGGTTGGTTGCGGAAGTCCTTGAGGCTGTTTCCATGGCTACAATCGACCATCACCTGAGTCGGAAGCCCGG
>CAZKYJ010000656.1:0-3647 GCA_964556355.1 uncultured Verrucomicrobiales bacterium
AAATACCTTGGTGAAGAAAACTCAGGCAGCAACTGGCTGCTCCAGCACATCGAGCACAAATTTCGAACGACGCTCGAGGGCCCCGAGGGGCCCCAGCGAGAGGGGGTACCCCTCGACCTCGAGCAGGCGATCGATCACCTGCGCAGTCTCACCCAAAGCCGGCAACTGGGGGACAGCTCCTCGTGATTCTCGACTTTCCAGATCCCGAAGGCCCGGTGTTCATCATCGGGGCTGCCGGCCTCGACATCGTCGGCCGGGCCGCGGATGAGCTCGCCACAGGCACCGCCAATCCCGGCCGGCTGCGCACCTCCCATGGCGGCATTGCCCGCAACGTTGCCGAGAACCTGGCGCATCTGGGCACCGAAGTCATCCTGCTGACGGCCGTCGGTGACGATCCCTCAGGGCACCAGATTCTGGACCGAGCCCGCCGCGAGGGGGTCAAGGTCGAAACCGCCCAAGTCCCACCCGACCTGCGCACCAGTGCCTATGTGGCGATCCTCGACCGGGAGGGCAGCTTGCATCACGGCCTCGACGACATGGCCGTCATCAGCTGCATCACGCCTGCCGAGATCCGGAAGCGGGCCCACCAATTTGAAACCGCGTCCGTTGTGGTGGTGGACGCCAATCTGCCGCCGGAATCCCTGCGGCAGGCGTTCGAACTGGCGGGCGCGAACCAGGTGCCGGTGGCAGCCGATCCGGCCTCTCGATCGCTGGCTCCCCGTCTCAAACCCCATCTCGAGGACATTTGGCTTTTGTCCCCCAACGAGCGGGAGGCCGAAGAACTCTGCCCGCTCTCCATTCCGCACTCCGATGAGGCGCGGGCCATCGAAGCCGCCCGTCATCTTGTCGGCATGGGCGTCGACTTCGTCATGATTACGCGCGCCGAATTCGGCGTCGGCTACGCCACCAACGAGGGCAGCGGCCACATCCCTGCCGTCAAGACCGAGATCGCCGACCCGACAGGCGCTGGCGACGCGCTGCTGGCGACGGTGATCTTCGGCCTCTTGAACGAAATCCCTGTCGACGAATCCGTCCGCCTTGGCGTCACAGCCGCCTCGCTGACCCTGCGCAGCCACGACAGCGTCGTCCCCGACCTCTCCCTCGAGATGCTGTACGATCAGCTGCTCTAATTGCCGCGGATGCCGGGCATTGCATCGCAGCTCCCCCTCCAGATCCACCCAGAGGTCGCCGAGGCGCTGACGGCGGACCGCCCCGTCGTCGCGCTCGAGTCGACAGTCCTGACTCATGGCTTGCCCCGGCCCACCAACCATCGGATTGGGCTGAGGCTTGAAGAAATCGTCCGGGAGGGGAACGCCGTGCCGGCCACCGTCGCGGTCATGGAGGGCACGGTGCGCGTCGGGTTGAGCGAGCAAGAATTGACTTGGCTGACCCTGGAGGCGGATGCCGTCAAGGTCTCCCGCCGCGACTTCGGCCCGGCGCTCGCCAGGCGGCAAGCCGGCGGCACCACCGTCGCCGGCACGATGGTCGCGGCCCACGCGGCCGGCATTCGCGTTTTCGCGACCGGCGGCATCGGAGGCGTGCACCGGGGCGACCGAGGCGACGTCTCCGCCGATTTGCCCGAGCTGGCGCGCACCCCGGTGGCTGTCGTCTGCTCGGGCGCCAAATCCATCCTAGATCTCCCTCGGACCCTCGAGTGGCTGGAGACGGGCGGGGTCCCCGTCATCGGCTCGGGCACGGACAGCTTCCCCGCGTTCTACAGTCGGTCCAGCGGGTTGTCGGTGAGCTCCCAGGCGGATTCGGCCCAAGAGGTCGCCCAGATCCTCCTGGCCCACTGGGCCATGGGTTCTACCGGCGCCCTGGTGACGGTCCCTGTGCCCGAGGGCGCGGCTGTCGAAGCCGAGTTGGTTGAGCGCGCCCTCGAAACGGCCCAGGCCGAGGCGGATGAGGGGAACATCCAAGGGGCACGAGTGACCCCTTACCTTCTCTCACGCCTCGCCGAGTTGACCTCCGGGGCCACCCTGGAAGCGAACCTCGCCCTGCTGGAGAACAACGCACGAGCCGCCGCCTCCTTGGCGGCCGCCCTGATGGCATAGAGGCGCGCTCGTGTTGAACGCGCTTTTCGCGCTGTGTTAGAATGCCGACAAATCTTTCAGAGCGCGGTTGGAGGAGAAGGCATGGTTGAGGTTGAGATCGATAGTATCCGGGTGAGTTTGATGTCCCAACACCGGATCGTCATCCTCAAAGACATGACCTCCGACCGGTTCCTCCCCATCTGGATTGGCCCGTACGAGGCGGAAGCCATTACCGTCAGCTTGCAGGAAATGGAGGTCGCTCGTCCCTTGACCCACGACCTGCTGCGCAACGTCCTCGAATCCCTCGGCGCTGATGTGCGACGGGTGAACATCACAGAGCTCCGGGATGACGTCTTCTACGCCCGCATCGTCGTCGAAGTCAACGGCGAGGTGATGGAAATCGACTCGCGACCTTCGGACGCGCTCGCCCTGGCGGTCCGCGTGCACGTCCCCGTCTTCGTCGACGAGTCAGTCATGGAGGAGGCAGCGGCCGAGCCGGAGGAGAGCGTCGACGAAGAGCAGGTCGTAGACGAGGAGATGGACGAGGAACGCCTCGAGGTGTTCAAGGATTTTGTCGACACCCTTGAGCTCGACGAAGAAGACGACGAGGACGCGGAAGAATAGACTGCTCGCCAGGCCCCACCCGCTCCAACCACCCGAGCGTGGGGTCGTGCCGCAGACGCGACGGAACAGCTGAGAAGGAGACCGCCGGCGCAGGCCGGCTTCGTTTTCCCTGATGAGCGACAGCCCGCTTCCCCCACCCCCTAGGACTCCGACCAGCGGAGACGGCGGCCCCGGTGAAGGACTGCCCCACAACCGCGAGGCGGAAGAGGCCGTCCTCGGCTCGATCCTGGTCAACCCCGAGGTCTTCTATGATGTCGCCCACTTTCTCGAGGCCGACGACTTCTTCTTGCACCGCAATCGCTGGGTCTGGGAATCCTTCAACAGCCTGCATGAAAGCCGTCAACCCATCGACGTCTTGACCGTCTCCGAGGAACTCGAAAGACAGGACCGGCTTGAAGAGGTCGGCGGGCCCGCCTTCCTCACCTCGCTGATCAACAACGTCCCCACCTCCATCCACGCGGAGGCCTACGGCCATCTTGTTCAGGAAATCGCCATCCGTCGCCGGTTGCTGGAGGCGGCCAACCATATCGCCAAGCTCGCCTACCAGACGGAGGCGGAGATTGAGGACGTCATCAACGACGCCGAAAAGGCGGTCTTCGGCGTCAGCGAACGGCGGCTCACCCACGACCTGCAGCCCATCCGGGAAGTCCTGAGCGAGTACTACGACCGCATCGACTACCTGGCCCGCCACCAGGATGAGACCATCGGCGTGCCCACGGGTTTCGTCGACCTGGATCGCCTGTTGGGGGGATTGCAGCCCAGCGACCTCCTGATCATCGCTGGCCGGCCCGGCCAAGGCAAGACCGGGTTCTGCATCTCCGCCGCCAAGAACGCCGCCCAGCTGCACAAGAAGCACGTCGCCCTCTTTTCGTTGGAGATGTCGAACGAGCAATTGGTGCAGCGGTTGGTCGCCCAAGAAACGGGCATCGACTCCCAGCGCCTGCGGCTGGCCAACATCGGCGACGATGAAGGGCCGTTGTTCACACAGGC
>CAZKYJ010000657.1:0-3644 GCA_964556355.1 uncultured Verrucomicrobiales bacterium
ACTACAAACCCAAAGTTAAGCACCTAGGGTGTCCAAAAAATCAGGACCAGCTCACCTGAATCCCGTCCGTGCCGGGTTGGTCGCCCCGGAGGACGGGCTCGACACCTACCCGTGGACGAGCCTGACCTACTACCGGAAGCCACCGTCCAAGCGGGAAGCCTGGGAATGTGCCGATCGCGGATTGGGATGTCTAGGTTTGAAGGACACTGCGGGAGGAAGGCGCAAGTTCATCGAGGGGCTCGAGTTGCGGGCGAAGCTGGAGAAGGCGGAGCAGGCTGGGCTGGCCGAAGTGGAGGGGCAGACGCTGCAATCGACACTGCGACGCGGGTGGTATTTCGGGAGCCAGGCGTTCCGGGAGTCTCTGCTGAAGATGGCGGGAAAGACACTGCAGCGGCGGGCAAAAGACCCGAACCACGGCGGGGGCGAGGTGAGAGAACACGGCAAAGCCCGGGCGGAGGAGATCGTGCGGCGTGGGCTCGTGCTGCTTGAGATCGCGGAGGCCGACCTCCCTGCCCTGCCGAAGTCGGACTGGCGGAAGAGGCTGATTGCCCTGGCGGTGAAACGGGAGACGCCGATGAAGCTGAGCTGGGTGGGAGAGAGGCTGCACATGGGGCTGCGGACGGCGGTGAGCCGCTATGCGGCGGAAATGGCGCGCCGGGTCGAGAGCGAGAAGAAGCTGGAGCGGATCTATCGCAAGCTGGTTGGGTGACGAATCCGCCGGCGGGAAGCCGGCGCTCCCCTCTCTTGCGTAAAGGGGGCCGGCGACAAATGCTGATCTCCGCCTCCAACGGCTGCAGGATTCGCCCGTGCCGAGGCAGGTGAGGATCGAGTTCGCCGAGGAGGTCTACCACGTGATGCGTGATGGCGCGCGGTTACTATCCCCCTTCGAGGGGCTCTGCGGTGAGGTTTCGCTGGGATGACGCCGTATCGCCGTATAGGGGTAGATCATCGGGCGCGGCCTCAAGGAACTCGATCTAGAGGCGGCGGAGCTCGCCAACCTGCCCAAGAGCGACTGGCGCAAGGCGATCATCGCCCTCGGGGTAAAGCGGGAGACATCGATGAAGCACAGCTGGATAAGCGCCCAGCTCCGGATGGGCGTCTGGGCCGGCGTAAGCCGCGCCACTCAGTTCATGGCGGAGAGGCTGCGATCGGACAAGAAGGCGCGAAGAATCTATGAGGGTGTGCCGAAATCAACTTTCGTCGCCCGACCCTTTTCCTGACCCTTTTCCTGCAAATTCTGTCAACTCCCCTCCCAGTCCACCACCTCCAGCCCCGCATACCGCGCCAGTACCTCCTGACGACCGTCGAAGGTCAGAAACCGTTTCGCCCCCAGATGCACCGCCGTGGCCACGTGGAAAATGTCCATCGTCCGATGCCCGCCATCGGCGGTCATCTGCCGCGACAACACCCGCGATAGCCGTAGCACCGCCGGCATGTCGAACGCGACCAGCCGGTTGATCGACGACGCCACGTCCGACTCCCAGTCCGCGATCATCCGGTTCGCCTCCCCTCGCGAGTAGCCCCGGCGATCGTCATTGGCGTGCAACCATACCTGCAACTCGATCCCCTGGAGAAACTCGAACTCCAGAAGCTCGGTAAAATACAGCGGCTCCCGCATCATCTCCCGAATCCGGAGCGCCCGCTCCGAGTGAACCTGCTGCCGGTAGATCGAGCAGAGAAAGCTCGTGTCCGCGTAGTCGGTCACGGTTCTTCCGTCTCCAGCGCCCGCATCTCATCGATTTCCTCCTGCGAAAAAACCCGGTCGCCCCAGGTCTTCTTCAACCGTGCGCGGAAGTCCGGAAGCGGGGGGAGCGGCTTCGCCACCGAATCCTCCGCCACAATCCGCGCCACCGGTCTCGAATGTTTCGTGATCACAATCTCCTCCCCCCCCTCCAGCCAAGCCTCGATCTTTGGGAACTCATAGCGCAACTCGCGAACCGTAGCCTGCTTCATAAGGTCACAAATCCGTGATCTTCCCGGGGTTGTCAACCGCCGGCCTGCCGACGAGCAGGCAAAAGCGGAGGGGAGCGCCGACGTCTCGCCGCCGTTCATCGCTAAAGCAGGGGGAGCGGACATCGTGTCCGCTCAACCATCCCGCCCATCCCTGCGCCACCACCCGGGAATCTGGCTCACCCCCCCAGAAGCTCACGACCTCTTAGCCCAATGCCCCCGCCTCACTTGCCCGACGACATCACACCGCCCATCATCCATGGTGAATCCTTGCCAATTTCGGCAAATCCTGCCAATCTCCACCAACACCGCGAAGAATCCCATTCCTCCAGCCCAAGCCTGCGACCCGACGGCCCCGGACGATGCTCAAATTGCAACAAGATTCTCCTGACCCTTATCTTGACCCAACAAGATTCTCCTGACCCTTATCTTGACCCTTATCTTGGGGCCGCCGCTGGTCGGCCCGCTGGGGTCAGGATAATCTCACCACCCTCCCCGCCGAGACCGCCGTATTCGACCGTTCGCCGCAACGAAAGCGCACGCACCCTGACCGCGGCTCCCGGCGCACGCTTCGCCGGGTCGAGGGGCGTGTCCGCCACCCTGACCGGAACCGTGTCCCCGGAGGATTGGCTGTGGTGCAAAATTAAGTTGACGGGAAACCGGGGCGAGATTCATTCCCTTCGAATCATCTCACACCATGAGCGCGTCATTGTGGCGGAGGAATCCGTCGATGTTGCTGCTGATCCGAATCGCCTTCGGATTTCTCCCTGCCATCCCCGTAGTGACGGGCGGGCAGACGGTCGATGACTTTGCCCCGATGCCCGACAGTTCGGTCATCGGTTTCGCCGTCCAGCCAGATCAGAAGGTTCTTATCGGCGGCGTGATTTTCTCGGCCGATGGGCGGGATACCCAAAAGATCGCCCGCTACGTGCCCGGTGGGACTCCCGATCTGAGTTACGTGGCGGAGGAGTAAACTGATGTGGTGGCAGGGGCCTAGTGACAGTTTGCGTCCGATCGAGAGCCTCGAGACCGGCCTCTGGGCGTTGGGGAAACCGCTCTTTGTCGTCGAAGCTGCCGGAAAGACACGGTGGACACACGAAGGCACGGTCTCCACGTCAGCGTCCACGGAGGGATGCCGCTGCTTGGCTCTCGTGGGTCCGCTGACTCCGGAAACCCTCGGCAGCGCATCATTTCGTGGCGCACACCGGATCAAACTCGCCTATGTGGGCGGGGCGATGGCAGGTGGAATCGCATCGGCCAACTACGTGATTGCTCTGGGACGGGCGGGATTGCTTGGCTTTTACGGCGCAGCGGGCCTTGCACCCCAACAGATCGAGAAGGACGTCTTTGAGATCAGCACCCAGCTGGCTGCATGGAGCTGGGGTGCCAATCTCATTCACAGTCCGCTCGAACCGGAGATGGAGTCGCGAACTGTCGACATCTATCTGCGCCACCGCGTCACCCGAGTTTCTGCTTCGGCCTACATCGGGTTGACCCTGCCGCTGTTGCGGTACCGATTCCACGACATCCACACCCTACCCGACGGTCGGGTGGTGACACCCCACCATGTCATCGGCAAGATCTCGCGCGAGGAGGTGGCAAGACGTTTCTTGTCACCCCCGCCGACAAAACTGTTGCGGCCCCTTGTCGAGGAGG
This sequence comes from uncultured Verrucomicrobiales bacterium, assembly GCA_964556355.1. GTDB lineage: Bacteria > Verrucomicrobiota > Verrucomicrobiia > Verrucomicrobiales > DEV007 > CAZKYJ01. The sequence continues at coordinate 3,607 of CAZKYJ010000657.1, forward strand.
GCTCCCTCACGGAGAGCCAAGCCAATATGGCGGCCACC
>CAZKYJ010000658.1:0-3633 GCA_964556355.1 uncultured Verrucomicrobiales bacterium
GGGAAGATTTCGGCTATCGGCCACGGACGGGATGAGGTGAAGGAGGTGCACGCGAGGATGTTCGAGCTGTCGGACAAGGCGTGCTCGGCTAAGGTTTTACCAGCGGAAGTGGGCGAAGGCGCGGTTGGCCTGGGCCATCTTGTGAACGTCGTCGCGCTTGCGGACGGCGGAGCCGGAGTTGGTGGCAGCGTCGCGGATCTCATTGGCGAGGGCGACGTGCATCGGGACGCCGCGGCGGGCGCGGGCGTAGTTGATGATCCAGCGCATGGCCAGCGACTCCTGCCGCTCGACGGAAACCTCGAGGGGCACCTGGTAGGTAGCGCCACCCACCCGGCGAGATTTCACCTCGACGCGGGGTTTGGCGTTCTCGATGGCGCGGTTGAGGATCTCCAGGGGGTCGACGTTGTCGGAGCCCTGGTTGGAGCGCTCGATGGCGGCGTAAACGATCCGCTCGGAGAGCGACTTCTTGCCGTCATACATGACTTTGGCGACAAGCTTGGCGACGAGCGGGCTGTCGTAGCGCGGGTCGTTGCTTTCGTCTTTGTGGTAAACTCGTTTTCTGCGGGCCATGGTGTGCTATGCGGGAAAGTGGTTGCGATCGTGGGGCTACTTCTTCTTGGCGTCGCCGGCTTTGGGGCGCTTGGCGCCGTACTTCGAGCGGCTCTGCATGCGCTTGCTGACGCCGAGGGTGTCGAGGGCGCCGCGGACGATGTGGTAGCGGACGCCCGGGAGGTCTTTCACCCGCCCACCGCGGACGAGGACGATGGAGTGCTCCTGGAGGTTGTGTCCCTCCCCGCCGATGTAGGCGATGACCTCGAACCCATTGGTCAGGCGCACCTTGGCCACCTTGCGCAGCGCGGAGTTCGGCTTCTTCGGCGTCCGGGTCATGACCTGGAGGCAGACGCCCCGACGCTGCGGGCAGTTGGTGAGGGCCGGGGACTTCGATTTCTCGACCTTGTCCTTGCGGCCTTTGTTAACGAGCTGATTGATTGTCGGCATGGGATGGAACTCCTATGAAGGTGGTGCGTTCTTGGTGCGGGTCTTGCTACTTGCTAAATTTGTCAGGGGACAAATCGGGGCGACGCAAGCACAGTCCGGGTGAACCATCCTTTCATAGCCGCTAGTTTTCCGGTGCGGAAGCCGATAAATCCCATGTCGGGGCACCCGTTTGCTGCCGTGGCAGTTCGGGTGGGGCGGCGAACATAGTTTCAATCGCCATTCCGGCAACCGCTTTTTTATAAAACTTTTCAGTGCTGTAAAATGGGGTTCGCCGAACGGGTGGGAGGCCGTCTGCACGGCGATGAAGACCAAGGCGCCGGCGCTCGATCCAAGACGGGGAGATCGGCCCAGGATCCGCACTGCCCGCTGGCGGAACACGCCTCTCCATCCCCCGGCCGGAGCGATGCCGGCGCCCCGCCAGATCCGATGGGTAGCCGCGGGGGTGCCGACGGACTCGGCACCCTACCGATCGACACCCGCTCCGGGTTCCACCATCCGCGTCCCTGTAATACGGGCCAATCCGGGATCGTATCGGCGCCATTGAAATCCTGCGCCCACCTCACCATGGCGGACCCAACCGGGTTCGTGACCTACGACCACCTGACGCACCCCCCGTTGGCCGATCGGGGGTGGAAAGTGACGGATATTCCGTGGGACGCACCGGGGATCGATTGGAGCGCCTTCGATGCCGCCGTCATCCGGTCGCCGTGGGACTACCAACGGGATCCCCAACGCTTCCTCGCCGTCCTCGGCACGATCGAGGAGGCCGGTGCGCGGCTCTTCAACCCGCTGGTGACCGTCTCGTGGAATATTCATAAGTCCTACCTCCGCGAGCTGGAGGACAAAGGGGTGACCATCGTGCCGACGGTGTGGCTCCCTTCCCTCGATGCCCCCGCGATCGCCCGTGCCCGTGCGCAGCACGGCTGCGGAACCCTCGTGGTGAAACCGCCCGTCGGCGCGAACGCCGACGACACGTTTGTGCTCGAGTCGGACGCCAGCGTCGGTGCGGCGCTCGACCGCTTCGGTTCGTCGGAGCTGATGGTCCAGCCGTTCCTTCCCGCGATCCGGGACGAGGGGGAACACTCCTTGTTCTATTTTGGCGGGGAATTCTCCCACGCGGTCATCAAGCGCCCCAAGCGGGGCGACTTCCGGGTGCAGGAGGAGCACGGAGGGCAGATTGAAGCGACCGCCCCGGCCGGGGATCTCATCGCCGCGGCATCGGGTGTCATTTCGTGCCTCCCGTCACCGCTCCTCTACGCGCGCGTCGATCTCGTGCGGCTCCCGGATGGAACGCCCGCCCTGATGGAGGTTGAGCTCATCGAGCCCTCGCTCTATTTCCCCTACGATCCAGGAGCCGCCGGCCGCTACGCCGCCGCTCTCGACCACCTATGCTACCCATGTCCCTAAAACCCCTCCTTCCACTCCTGCTCTTCGCCACCGCCGCCCTGTCGCAGGGCGACCCCGAAGATTTCCGGCGGTCGGATGATCTCCGCAGCCTCACCAGTGGCAAGGTATTCCGCGACCGCATCGATCCCCAGTGGTCGGACGACGGATCGTCGTTTTGGTACCGGATCGACACTGGTGCAAACGCGCACCACTTCGTCCGCATCGATGCGGAATCCGGAGCGCGCGCGGAGACCGAGCAGCCCCCGGGGGGCGACGGGCTCCGCACCACCGTGACCGTGCTCCCGTCCTTGCGCACCGCCCGGGGCGTCGCCGGGGTCACATCGATCCGCTTCATCAATGCCACCGACGCCCCGGTGCAGCTCTTTTGGGTCAACGACGTCGACCAACCCACGCACTACCACGACCTCGAGCCCGGCGGCCGCTACGACCAGCGGACCTACGCTGGCGAGGTGTGGTTGGCCAAGGGTGAGGATGGCTCCCCCGTCGGCATCTTCGAGGCCACGGAAACCCCGGGCACTGCCCTCATCGACGGCACGTGGAAACCGGGCGGCCGAAACCGATCCGACGGGCGCCGCGAGCGTCCGGGCACCTCTCCCGACGGCGTGTGGAGCGCGGGCATCGATGACCACAACGTCATCCTAACGAACACCGAGACCGGGGAGGAAGTCCGGCTGACCGACGACGGCAGCGCCGAGGACGGCTACCGGCGGCGGTTCTGGTGGTCCCCGGACTCCGGCCGCCTCGTGGTCATGCGCGAGCGTCCAGGGCAGAACCGGCAGGTGTCCATCGTCGAATCTTCGCCCGCCGACCAGCTCCAGCCGAAGCTGCACACCTTCACCTACGAGAAGCCCGGCGACCGCCTCGCCCACCCGCGCCCTGTCCTGTTCGACGTCGGACGGCGCGCCGCCGTCCCCCTTGCCGACGATCTTTTTCCGGCGCCGTGGTCACTCACCGAACTCGAGTGGGCACCCGACTCGTCCTCGTTCTCGTTCCTCTACAACCAGCGCGGCCACCAGGTGATGCGGGTCGTCGCGGTGGATGCCACCACGGGCGAGGCCCGGGCCGTTGTCGACGAGCAATGCGCCACGTTCTTTTGCTATTCGAGCAAGACCTACCTCCGCCGCCTCCCCGGGACCTCCGAGCTCATCTGGATGTCCGAGCGCGACGGCTGGAACCACCTCTACCTCTATGACACCGCGAGCGGCACCGTGCGAAACCAGATCACGC
>CAZKYJ010000659.1:0-322 GCA_964556355.1 uncultured Verrucomicrobiales bacterium
ATGCAACGCGTGAGCGCGTCGCGGTCGCCGCCTCCACCTTTGCCGACGGGCGCGACCAGCACGGTGCCGACTCATCCGCGGGGGGGCATGTGTCATTGACCCAATTCTCCGCCGCCCTCGCCGAAACGTCCCGCCCATTCGTCCTCGACGGGATCGACGCCCCGTGGGCCGAGGCACTCCGCGCACTCTGCCCCACCGAGTTCGCCCACGGGGGGGACCGGCTCGCCGTTCCCATGGTGGCCTCGGAGAAACCGATCGTTCTGGTTGTCCTCGGCGACCGGGTCGCTGGCATTCCCTATTCGGAGGAAGAACTCGAGCTGCT
>CAZKYJ010000659.1:332-3633 GCA_964556355.1 uncultured Verrucomicrobiales bacterium
AAGTAGCCTCCTGACCAGGCGGCGGCGGCCTTGTTAACCCTTCGTTTGGCCGACGAACTCGGGGAGGCGCGCGAACTCGAGGCTTTCCAAGCCATGTCGACCTTCTTCGTCCACGATCTGAAAAATGCCGCCGCCAGTCTCAGCCTCATGCTGCAAAATTTGCCCGTGCACTTCGACGATCCCGAGTTCCGCGAGGATGCCATCCGGGCCATCGGGAAGTCGGTCGACCGCATCAACCTGATGATTGCTCGGCTCAGTTCTCTCCGGGAAAAACTCGAGCCCCATCGCGTGCCCTCGGATCTCAACCGGGTCGCGGCGGCGGCGCTCTCCGCTGTCGAGCTCGGCACGGTCAACCTCGTCACAGAGTTCGCCGAACTCCCGCCCGTCGCGCTCGAGGAGGAACAGATGGCCAGCGTGATCAGCAATCTCGTCCTCAATGCCCGCGACGCCCTCGCTGCGGAGGGAACCATCCGGATCGTCACGGGCCGGGCGGCCAACGAGGTTTGGCTGAAGGTCGAAGATGACGGCTGCGGCATGGATCCGGACTTCGTCCGGGATTCTCTCTTCCGCCCGTTCCAAACCACGAAATCCAAAGGATTGGGGATCGGAGTGTTCCAATCAAAGACCATCGTCGAACGCCATGGCGGTCGCCTTCGCGTCGAAAGTAGCCCCGGAAAGGGAACTATCTTCACCGTCCTCCTCCCCACGCTGGCCACTGAAACCCCACTGCCCGACGCGAAGAACCAAGAAAACCTTGTAGAAACCGTAAATTCTATCTAAATTGGATTCTGGTCGCAGGGCGACAGCCATCGGATGCTTGCGGCTGGCTTCTGAATTTCCATCTCCCCGCCTTCGGCGCTTCCCTCATGCCTACCATCCTCATAGTTGACGACGACGACGAAATCCGCACCCAGATGAAATGGGGATTGGCGGACCGCTACAAGATTGTCCAAGCGGAAGATCGGGCATCGGCGGTGGCGGCGTTTAAGTCTTCCAGCCCCGCCGTGACCCTTCTCGATCTCGGCTTGCCCCCGCATCCGGGCTCCACAAAAGAGGGGATGGCGGCGGTGGCCGACCTCCTCGCTCTCGATGACCAAGCGAAAATCATCATCATTTCCGGGCAGGCGGACAAGAAGAATGCCCTCGAGGCGGTGGCGGCGGGCGCCTACGATTTCTTGACCAAACCAGTCGCCATGGAAGAGCTCATCCTCGTGCTGAAGCGTTGCATTTATCTCGCGGAGATCGAGGACGAACTTCGGGAGATTCAGGCGCAGCACCGGCCGGAAGATTTCGAGGGGATCTTGGCGGGCTGCGGCAAGATGCACGCGGTCTTCAAGATGATCCGCAAAGTGGGAGCCTCCACCGCGCCGGTGTTCATCCTCGGGGAAAGCGGGACCGGCAAGGAGATGGTGGCCAGCGCCATCCACAAGCAGAGCAAGCGCAAGGGCAAATTCGTGGCCATCAACTGTGGTGCCATCCCCGCCGATCTCATCGAAAGCGAACTTTTCGGTCACGAAAAAGGCGCCTTCACCGGAGCCCATGCCCAGCGGAAAGGACTTGTTGAGACCGCCGAAGGAGGGACCATCTTTCTGGACGAGGTCGGAGAACTCCCGCCACCGGTCCAGGTCAAGCTCCTCCGCTTCCTCCAAGAAAAGCGGATCCAGCGGGTCGGAGGACGCGAGGAAATGACCGTCGATGCCCGCATCGTCGCCGCCACCAACGCAGATCTCACCATGGGGATCAAGGAAGGAACTTTTCGGGAGGATCTCTACTTCCGCCTCGCCGTCGTCGTCGTCCAGCTTCCACCGCTCCGCGAGCGGGGCGACGACGCCATCCTTCTCGCCCGGCGGTTTCTCGCCACCTTTGCCACCGAAAACGGAAAAAAGGACAAGCATTTCGCCACCGAGACGCTCGCGGCCATCCAGCAGCACCCGTGGCCGGGCAATGTCCGCGAGCTGCAGAACCGCGTCCAGCGCGCGGTCATCATGGCCGACGGGAAACGCATTACCCTCGAGGACATGGAGATGGAAAGTTCGGAGGACTGCAACCGCCCTGCCCATTCGCTCCGCGAGGCCCGCGAAGCGGTCGAGCGGAAACTTGTCGTCTCCGCCCTAGCCCGGCATGACGGCAACGTCTCAGCCTCCGCCAAAGACCTCGAAATCTCCCGTCCCACCCTCTACGAACTCATGGAAAAACTCGGTATTGAGCGGGCGACGAAAGAATCTTCGTAAGTGCGGTATTTTAAGGGCATCACGCCGGAGTCCCGGGGCTGTCCGTTCCAAGAGCCTTCGCGCCCATCGCATTCTTCCGTTAAATCAGTCCTCCGATCTGCCGCGGTCGGAAGCTGGCGTTAACTCCCATCTCCCATCTCCCATCTCCCACGGTTCATCAACCCTCGTGTCATGAATACGCTCTGCCGCCACCTCCCGCTCATCCTCGGACTCCTCCTGCTTCCCGCGTGCTCAAGGGATGCCAAGATCGCCAAGATCAAAGACCGGGCCGACTCCTATTTGGCCGAAGACAACTACGATGCCGCCAAACTCGAGTATCTTAACCTGCTCCGGGAAGACCCGGGCAACTCCTCGGCCGTCGAACGACTGGGGATTATCTGGTTCGAACAGGGTGCGCCGCTCCAGGCCGTGCCATTCCTGGGGGGCGCAAAATCCCTGTTGCCCGAGCGCGAAGACATTCGGACGATGCTGGCCTATGCCTTCGATGCGCTCGGCGAGCGCGTCAGAGCCCGTGAGGAAGCCGTCGAGACGTTCGAAGCCTTCCCCACGTCGGGCTCTGCCGCCGCCACTCTGGTCGAGCTTTCCCGCCAGCCCGACGATTTGGCGGACGCCGAGGTGCGCCTGTCCGCCGCCTCGGAGACGCTGCGAGCTTCCCCGGACTACGACAGGGCGATGGCCATACTCTCGTTCCGAAAGCGGGATCTCGCCTCAGCAAGGGAACACGTCGACCGCGGGTTGGCCAAAGATCCCACGATGCCAGAACTCTTCGTGATTCTGGGGGGGATAAATCTCGCCGAGGGAGATCGAAAAAGTGCGGAAGCAACTTTTAAAAAGTGTGGTGAACTGGCCGATCCTCGCAGCCCTCTTCGCCTCCGCCATGCCAACCTGCTCATTCAAGAACGAAGATTCGAGGAGGCACGTGAAGAGCTCGCCGGAGTCACCGATGCCGCCCCCGATGCGCTCCACGCCTGGCGTCTGCTCGCCCAAGTTGCCTTCGAGTTAAGGGATTACGATGCTGTAAGAGCCGCCACCGAATCGGTATTGCAACGGGATCCCAGCGATTTTGTCGC
>CAZKYJ010000660.1:0-3626 GCA_964556355.1 uncultured Verrucomicrobiales bacterium
ATCGAAACCCAGATGAAGGCGATGGAACTCGGGCTTGAGCGCTACAAAGGTGATTGGGCCGAGTACCCGTCCCCGAACACGGAGCGCCAGGCGCAGTTCGCCGATGGCACCATGAATGTCGGCGGAGCCCTCATGCTCTACCAAGCGCTGTCCGGGGACGGGAGCAACTACATCGCCGACGTGGGCGGGCCGCCCTCCAACGGGATTCTCGGGGAGGCGAGCGACGGCGAGGTCTACCTCGAAGTGATGTCGAAGGACGACGGGACCCAGAACATGGTGGGCACCCTTGGTGGCAACGACGCGCTCTATGCTCAGGATGCATTCGGCCACCCGTACCTCTACCGCCGTTTTGACCCGGACAAGCCGAACGATACGAGCAACAAAACCTACGATCTCTACTCGATCGGGGATCTGGAGATCTCCGACTTCAACGGATCGTCGACGCGGGATCCGGCGAAAGTTGCGCAGTTCATCAAGAACTGGTGAGATCGTTCGAAGTCCTCGCTCCGCCGCCTTGATTCCCGGCTGGCGCGTTGTATCAGAGGGGCATGCCGTCTAGTCCTTCCTCCATCTGGGAGCTCGCCAACCCGCAGCTCCGCGACCTCGTCTCCTACGAGCCCGGTCGCCCGATCGAGGACGTCGCCCGCGACCTCGGGCTCGATCCGGCAACCATCGTCAAGCTCGCCTCGAACGAAAACCCGCTCGGACCGTCGCCGAAAGCGATTTCTGCGATGGAGGCCGCGGTGCGCAACGTCCACCTCTACCCGGATGGCGGAGGCTACCGGCTGCGCAATGCGATCGCCGAGAAGTTCGGCTTCGGCCGGGAGAACGTCGTGCTCGGCAATGGCTCCAACGAGATCATCGAGTTTATCGGGCACGCCTTCCTCCGTCCCGGCGACAACGTTGTCGTGGCAGATCACGCATTCGTGGTCTACAAGCTCATGGCGACCCTGTTCGGAGCGGCGACCATCGAGGTTCCGGACCCCGGCTTCGTCCACGACCTCGATGCCATGGTCGATGCCATCACCCCGGAGACTCGCGAAATCTTCGTGGCCAATCCGAACAACCCGACGGGGACACTCGTCGGCCAAGGGGCGATCGATCGCTTCGTCGATCGCGTCCCGGACCACGTTGTCATCGTCTTCGACGAGGCCTACTACGAGTTTCTCGACACGCCGCCGGACACGCTCAAGTTCGTCCGGGACGGGCGCAATGTCGTCGTCCTCCGGACGTTCTCGAAGATCCAGGGCCTCGCGGGGACTCGGATCGGCTACGGGCTGGCGCCCGCGCATCTCGCGGACGTCCTCCAGAAGACCCGCCAGCCGTTTAACGCCAACGCGGTGGCGCAGGCCGGAGCGCTCGCTGGGCTCCGTGACGAGGATCACCAGAATCACACGCGCGAGCTGAATAAGGAGGGGCGCACATTCCTCCAGGATACCTTCGCCTCGATGGGGCTCGAATACGTGCCCAGCGAGGCAAATTTTGTCCTCGTGCGCGTCGGTGACGGCGACGCGCTCTTTAAGGCGATGATGGCGCAGGGGGTGATCGTCCGCGCGATGAGTGGGTACAAGCTGCCCGATTGGATCCGCGTGTCGGTTGGTACCATGGATCAGAACCGCCGGTTCGTGGAGGTGCTCGAGTCCTGCCTGACTTCCGCCCCGGCACCGGCACCGGTCTCATGACCGCCGGTGCGGAGACGATCGCCGCCATCGCCACGGCTCCCGGCCAAGCCGCCATCGCCCTGATCCGCATCAGTGGCCCGCGGGCCGACCAGGTGGCCGCCGCCGCTTTTGTCGGCTCTCGTCCTTGGGGCGCTCTCCGGTCGCGCCGTGCCTACCACGGCCGCATCGTCGGCTCGGATGGAGGAGTGGTCGACGATGTCCTGCTTACCCGGTTCGCCGGGCCGGCCAGTTACACGGGCGAAGATCTCGTGGAGATTGCCTGCCACGGAGGCGCTCTCGTAACCCGTGCCGTTTTCGCGAGGGTGCTGGAGTGCGGCGCGCGGCCCGCCGGGGCCGGGGAGTTTACCCAGCGCGCGTTCGTCAACGGCAAACTGGACCTGACGCAGGCCGAGGCGGTCATGGATCTCATCGGCGCGCAGACCGACCTCGCGTTGCGTGCCGCGCACGAGCAGCTCTCGGGGCGCCTCGGCGAGGAGATCCTTTCGATCCGGGACGAACTTCTCAACGTGCTCGCGCACGTCGAGGCGTTCATCGACTTTCCCGATGAAGATATCGACCCGGACACGGGCGATGCGATCGGCGGGCGCATGGAGTCCGCCCGCGGGCGTCTCGATGCCCTTCTTGCGACGGCCGAGCAGGGACGGCTGATTCGCGAAGGGGCGCGCACCGTCATCTGCGGCGCTCCCAATGTCGGCAAGAGCAGCCTCCTCAACCTCCTCCTCGGTTTCGACCGGGCCATCGTCAGCGAGGTGGCCGGCACCACCCGCGACACCATCGAGGAGGTCATCAACCTCCACGGGATCCCGCTCCGACTCGTCGATACCGCGGGGCTTCGTGCATCCGACGACATGATCGAGCGGGCGGGGATGGCGCGCGCCGAGCAGCAGATCGAGAGCGCCGATCTCATTATCGAGGTGCTCGATGGCAGTGGTTCGCCGGAGCAGGGCCGTGTCCCGGTTCCCGATGGCGCCTCCGGCGTCCGCCTCGTCGTCCTCAACAAATCTGATCTGCCCAGTGGGGGGGCGTGGGACAATCTCGATCAGGATCCTATCGCAATCTCGTGCAAGACCGAGCGAGGAAAGGATGCGCTGGCCGATGCCATCGTCCGCGCGCTCACCGGCGAGGGAGAGGGCGGCTGGGGCGGGGGAGCGCTCGCCATCAGCACCCGCCACCAGTATTGGGTCACCCGCGCCACCAGAAACCTCGCCGACGCCCGCGATGCTCTCGGCGCGGGCATCTCCCCCGAGTTCATCTCTGTCGATGTCCGTGCCGCCCTCGATTCTCTCGGGCAAATCGTCGGTCTGCTCGACACCGAAGACCTCCTCGATCAGATCTTCTCCAGCTTCTGCATCGGGAAATAGCTCCGGGGTCGGTCTGGGGCTACGCCCCGCTTCCCGGGCCGTGGCCGCTCTGGAGGCACGGGACACAGTACTCCTCGTCGTCTTCGGCCACGCGGAACTCGAGGTTGGCATGCGAGGCGTCGGTCTTGCCACAGGCGGCGCATCGGTGGAAAGGTTCGCTTTCGGAGGGCAGCTTCGCTTTGAAGCGAGCACGGCGAACGGCCGCGTTTCCGCGGTGGCGGACGTGGGTCACCGCGAGGGGAACCGCGTAAACGAGAAAGTTGCCGAGCGAGACGAGGATGGGAAGCCGGAGGGACGGCGTCGAGACGAATGAGACGACGACGAAGATGCCGGTGAGAATCCCGATCCAGCGCATCTTGACCGGGATCACGAGGAAGAGGAGGATCTCGAAATTCGGGAAGTTGATGGCAAAGGCCAGCGTGAGGCTGATAAACAGGTACTCGCTGAAAAGGATAGAGAGCGTCGGGTCCCCTAGCCCGAAGAGGAATGCGGCGACGTCGACGAGTATCACCCCGCTCCAGAAGTAGGCGTTGAGGCGCCCGGTGCCCCACGCCTGTTCCAGCCCGTCGCCGACGATGACGAG
>CAZKYJ010000661.1:0-3624 GCA_964556355.1 uncultured Verrucomicrobiales bacterium
ATCGCGCTCCCGTTCGAGGACGAAGGCGAACGAGTCTGTTTTGACGCACAACTCGAAGTCGCGTTCGGGGGTCGAAGGTTTGGAAAGATCGAAAAACTTGGCCGCGCTCTCGGCGTCCCGGAGCCGCCGGCGGATGTCGCCCGCATCCGGCCCTGAGCCATCCCCCAAGATGAGCGCGCGCAAATACTCGGCGCACAGCGTGTCCTCAGCGGTCGGACGTTCCGCCTGGTGCCCCATGCAGACGAGGGAAACGACCCGATCTTCGTTGGCTCTCACGAACCGGGCAGTGGCGGCGGCATTGGCGAAACTCCCGGTGAGGACGCGGTCGGCGCGGTCGGCGGCCACGAGTCCCTGGGTTCCTGCGTGGGTCGTATGCACAAGCGTTCGCCCGGCGAGATCGGCATGTTCGATCTCCGCGGGCGAGTTCCCAAAGTCGAACCCGGGCAGCTTCTCCGTGAACCGCTCGCCGGCGAGCAGGAGATTGGGGTCGGCCTTCTTCGCGGCATAGGCTTCCCGGGGGTCGGCCACCGGTCGGATCTCGCGGCAGCCCCGCGAGAATGCGTAGCAGGCAAAAGTGAACGCACGGAACACATCGATGATGACCGCCGTTCCTTCGGCGGCTCGCGCGCCCGCCACGAGGTGCAAGATGCGGACGTCCATCACTTTTCTCCGGCGGGGGTGATCGCGCCGTTGGCCGGGTCGAAGCGAAACCCGCCGGGCAGCCGGTAGAGCTTGTTGTCGCCGATGTCGACGGCATAGGCGCGGAGCACCGACGGTTCGTCAGCGGGCAAATCTTCGAGGGAAAGCAACTTCTCCCACTGGCAGAATGCGTGCTCACCGAACTCGTTAACGGCGTCGAATTCGAAGTCGTGGAAATAGAAAAACATCTCGGGAAGCGCCTGGATCTCGGCGATGGTCAAAATCTGCGCGTCTTTGACTGATTGGCCTGGCCGGAGCGCCACAAGGAAGACGCCGTTGGCGTAGAGGGCGGCATCGCCGGGCAACTCAGCGTAGCCTCGGGCTAGGAACCCGCCGTCCTCCGCTGGCTCGAAAGACTCAAATCCCCCGCGGGATAGCGACGCGGTCTTCCCCGAGATCTTGAACTGGGAGAGCGCCAGCGAGGTGGCCAGGGGAGGTTCGAGATAGCCGAGCGCGTCGAGGCGGTTCGCCTGCTCCCGCAAGAATTCGTAGGAGGAATCGAGGCGCTCGATGCGGTCGGGCTCGAAGTAGTTGATGAAAACGAGGCTGGTCTTGGCGTGGAGACGGGCGGCGTGGTGGATCTTCATCGCATGGTGCCCGTAGGCGTAGCAAAGCCCCTGGTGGGCGAGGAATAGCGTCAATAAGACCAGCCCGGAATCGCGGGCCAACGCTCGTGGTACGGGAGAGGAGGCGCGCCCGACGAGCTGCCGCACCGCCAGGACCCCCACCCCGATGATTCCCACCGGAAGGTAGAGCGCCATGCTGATGTAGCGGGGCGAGAGCGCCCGGTAGAGGCCGTAGCCTGGGGATCGAGCCATCGACACCAGCCAGCACGCCGCCACCGCCGTCCCGGCAAGCGCCAACCATGGAAGCGCCGCCTCCGCGAAGCGCTCGTCGCGCCAGCGCATCATCCAGTAGAGAGACCCCGCCGCCAGCAGGACCAAAAGCACCGTGCCGATCGCCCGGGCCAGCTCCTCGGGATCCGCCTCCTCCTCCCGGGAAAAGCCGCTCCCGAGGGCGCCCAAAAAGTACTTCACAAGCTTTTCGGGATTCTCGAACGACAGTCGATACCGGCTGACCCCCGGCGGCGGCTGGCCGTAATCGACATTGTAGGCGTGGGTTGGGTGCGAGCTGTTGAGATAGGTCTCGGGATTGTAGTAGGCCATCGCGACCGCTACGAAGCACCCGAGCCACCACCCGGCGAAAACGGCCCGTCGCCGGAAACCACCCAGCCAGCCGCCCAACAACGATGCCAGCAGGACCACCGGCCAGATGAGAATCCCGTGGCCGAAACTGTGGGTCGCAACGAGCGCCAACACCAGGCAGAGCACAAACTTCACCGCGGGCCGCGCCCGCCGCCCGGTCCACCCGAGCACGACGAGCGCCCAGACGATGCACGCCAGAGGAAACACGAAGGCGACCTGGATTCCCCAGAGGAGGTTCTGCCACTGTAGCGGGCTGAAAACGAGGACGTTGATCGCCAATGCCACCGGGTAGACCAGCCGGCTGCCCGCTCCGAGCGTCCGGCGCACCAACACGAATAGGCCGACACCGGTCAGCGTGATGATCACGTAGATCAAGCCCATCTGCGCCCGGATATCGCCTTGAAAAACCTTCGCGAGCGCAAGCATCGCGAGCCGGGGAAACAACATCCGGTGCCCGATGTGCGGCGAGTTGAGCTCCTCGAGGCTCAGCGTTCCCGCCTCCATCGACTCGAGGTGCTTCACCATCTCCCAGTCGTCCCAGGTCGTAATATTCACCGCGTAGCGCGAGACGAGTGTCGCCGTGTAAACAGCGGGAGAAAACACCAGCGCCAGCAATAGCACCTGTTTTACCCAAACCCGTGCGCGCTCCCACCAGGCGGCGCGATTTCCTCCCGCTTTCGGATCCTCGATCATTCGCGCGCAGCTTAGGGCCGATCCCCCCGTGCGCCACAACATCGTAAGTTTCAAAACACGGCCGTTCCCCATAAAATGCCCGGCGTTATTTTGTTGACGCCTCGACGCCCGGAAGCCCGCAACCCGACGTTGCAATGGGTGGCGCGCCACCCATCTTGGGCGCTCCCCATGCCGAGCGCTCTCATCACCGGATCGACCGACGGAATCGGTCTCGCCCTCGCCGGTGTGCTGCGCTCTCTGGGCTGGCGCGTTTTCACCCACGGTCGCCGGGAGGGCAGCGATCCTGACTACTGTCGGGCAGATCTCGCCGATCCCGCATCGGCCGTGCACGCGGTCGCGGCATTTCTGGAGGCGCGGGGGAACGTGGGTCTCGACCTCGTGATCCACAACGCCGCCGTCGGCTACATCGGAGCATTCGCCAACCAGCCCGTGCAGGAAATGCGCGATCTGATCGCAATAAATCTCCAATCACCCATCGCCCTCAGCCGTGCACTCGCCGGGCGGGTTGCCGCTGCCGGGGGAAAAATCGTCTTCATCGGATCGGTGGTCACCCCGCTCCCCTGTCCCGACTTCGCCCTCTACTCTGCGACGAAGGCCGCCTTGGCCGGCTTCGTGCGCAGCGTGCGGGCCGAGGGAGATCTCCGCGTGCAGATCGTCCATCCCGGTGCGACGCGCACGGGAATGCACGCCAAATCGGGACAGCCACCCGACCGCCTCGAGAAGTTTTCCTCCCCCGAAGACGTCGCGCAGGCCGTGGCGCGCGCCGTGATCGGGTCGGACGCCGACCGGGTGATTGGTATCGCCAACCGCTCGGTGTTCGCCGCGGGACACCTGGCGCGGCCAGCGCTCGCCAGATTGGCGCGGAAGGCCAGACCCATCCCCGGCGCGTGCGTCCCGCGCCACTACGCGATCACCGGGGGTGCTCGGGGGATAGGCGCCGCCCTGGCCGAGCGCCTCCGTCGCGCGGGGCACACGACGACCACGATCGACCGCGTCGCACCTTCGGACGCCTCGGGCATCGAAGCCG
>CAZKYJ010000662.1:0-3624 GCA_964556355.1 uncultured Verrucomicrobiales bacterium
AAGCGACGACGTTGGCCGCGACCAGTCCGAGCCAGACGAGCCCCGCCCAGGCGACGAGGGGGCGTCCGGTGCCGACCCCCATCCCGGCGATGCTGGTCAGGACTCCGAGGAAAACGAAGCTCGTGCGGCGCGCGGGCGAAAGTGCTCGCAGCACGCCAACGCGGGCGAGCAGCCACCCGGCGCCGAGGGAGGCGATCGCCAGCAGGTGCAGCGCGGCGAACTGCACCACAAACCCGGCGGGAGCGATCCAGAGCCAGTGCCACGCGCTGGCCGTGGCGGGGAGCGCTTGGCGGATGGCGTCGGTGGCGACCAGGTAGGTGAGGAGCGCGACGGCACCGGAGAAGAGGTAGATTTCCGTGGCGAGTTGGCCGCGCCGTCGCTTGAGGAGGATCCAGGGCGGTTGCGATTCCGGTGGCTCGGAGTGGGCCAGCGCGGCGAGGGCGGCGAGGGCGGTGTAGGCGCGGCGCATGGTCTATTGGTCGGCGTCGGCAAAAACGGGTTCAAAAACATACCACTGGTGCCAGTGGCGGCGCACGATGGGTTCGAGCGCACGCGTCCACCCGGTGGCCGCCCGCGCGAGGGCGGGAAATTTGTCGCGGCCGTCGTCGCGGTGCCTCTCGCAGCGGAAGGCGGGCTCGACACGTACCTGGTAACGCCGGCGGCCGGTACGGATGATAAAGACCGGATAGATCGGCGCGCGGGCGGCCAGCGCCAGCGTGAACGGCCCCTTGGGATAGCGGATCGGGGCCCCGCAAAGCTCGGCATGCAAGGGCGAGACATCGAAGAGGATGCGGTCCCCTTGGATGGCCACGGCATCGCCTCCCGCGAGCGATTCCATGAGGTCGATGCCGAGGAAGTTATCGCCGGTGTTGTAGGCGATGCGCAGCTCGTCGTCGCTCGCCGTTCCCCTGCGGGTAGCGTCGCGATCGTACATCGACTGGGTGTGGGCGACGCGTTCCGGGGCACGCACCGCGTGGACGCGCCGGCGGAAGCGCCTGGCGAAAACCGGGGCGGCCACGTCGTAGTT
Source organism: uncultured Verrucomicrobiales bacterium (assembly GCA_964556355.1). Lineage (GTDB taxonomy): Bacteria > Verrucomicrobiota > Verrucomicrobiia > Verrucomicrobiales > DEV007 > CAZKYJ01. The sequence continues at coordinate 1,028 of CAZKYJ010000662.1, forward strand.
TCCCATGTGGGCGGTGAGGATGATCGCCCCCTGGTCGGCGGGCAGGTCGGCCAGTTCTTGGAAGTGGTCAACGCCGACGATCTCCCAGTCGATCACGTCTCCCTCGGCGGCGACGCGGGCGGCATCGACGCAGGAATTGGCGAAATTCCAGAACACGCGCAGCGAGCGGAGCGTGTTCGCGTGGCGGGATGATCCGGGGATGACGACGGCGAGGTTCGCCGCGATCGCGCGGCGCGGCGCCGGACAGACCAGCCAAAAGAGGAAGGTGTAGACCGCGATGAAAATCGGCTCGAGGTAGAGTGGGCAGAAGCGCACCGCCCAGTTCATGACGCGGGTGGGGACGTCGCCGTAGAGGCCGAATCGTTCTAGGACACCGGTGGCGTCCGGCGCGCCGGCGGTCTGCGGATTTGATCCTTCGGGTTCCAATGGGCGTAGGTTGGTGTAAAAAGAGGGGACGCTCGGTGCGACCGCTTCCGCGTCAACCGCATTCACATGAAACCAACAAACGATGAGATCGGCTGCGACTACGATGTCGTGGTGCTCGGCGGTGCGTTCTCCGGGGCGGTCGCGGGAATTCTCCTGCGGCGCTGGAGCCCGACGGCGCGCGTCCTCATCGTGGAGCGATCCACCGAGTTCAAACGGAAGGTCGGCGAATCGACTTCGGAGGTCGCGGGATGTTTCCTCACCCGCGTCCTCGGGCTGGGCGGCTACCTCGCGCGCGAGCAGGTAACCAAGCACGGGCTGCGGATGTGGTTCAACCGCGCCGGCAACGAAGCGCTGGAAACGTGTAGCGAGATCGGGCCGAAGTGGCAGGTGCGGCTGCCTACCTACCAGCTGAACCGCACGAAGCTCGATAGCCACCTCCTCGGCCTCGCCGAAACAGCGGGCTGCGAGGTGGCGCGGCCGGCCACCGTCAGGTCGTGCGAGCTCGGGGGGGAAGGAAACAACACCATCGAGCTCAAATCCGCCGAGAACACGTATCGCGTGAGCGCGCGCTGGGTGGTCGACGCCAGTGGCAAAGCGGCTTTCATCGCCCGGCAGCGCGACACCCTTCGCCCCCTCGACGGGCACCCGACGCACTCGATGTGGACGCGGTTCCGCGGCGTGCGCGACCTCGACGATCCGGCGCTGCTGGCGATGCACGGCGAATTCGCCGATGCCGCACCGGCGCCCCGCTCCCAAGCGACCAACCACCTGATGGGACCCGGATGGTGGTGCTGGATCATCCCTCTGGCCAGCGGCGAGGTGAGTGCCGGGCTCACCTGGGACAGCCGGGTCTTCACGCCGCCGCCGGGGGGCTCGCCCTCCGAGCGGCTCCAGGCGCACCTCGTGGGCGAGCCGATCGGGCGGTGGATGTTCGGAGATGCCGAGGCCGTCGAGTCCGATACGAACCATTTCTCGAAGCTCCCCTACTACAACGACGAGGTCACCGGCGACGGTTGGGCCTGCGTGGGAGATGCCTGCGGGTTCATGGACCCCCTCTACAGCCAGGGGCTCGACTATTGTGCGCACTCCACCTACTCGGTCTGCCGGTTCGTCAGCCGCTCGCTCAACGGCGAGCGCGCCGTGGCTGCGGCCGGGCAGGCGGAGTTCGCCCGCCAGTTCAAGCAGAGCTACTTCCGCTGGTACGAGGCGCTCTACCGCGACAAGTACTACTACCTGGGAGACGCCGAACTGATGTATGCCGCCTTCCTGATGGATGTCGGAACCTATTTCATCGGGCCGGTGAGGCTGGTTTACGAAAAGATGGACGCCGAGTTTTCCTCCATGCCCTACGGCGGCGTGGCGGGGGCGCTGTTCGCGCGGTTCATGGCGTTCTACAACGCCCGCCTCGTGGCCATCGCGAAGAAGCGGCTGGCCGCGGGAGCCTACGGCGGCAAGAACCTCGGTCGCCGCTATCTCGTGCCCGAAGGGTTCAGCCCCGAGACCGGGGCGGCGGGCCGCCTGATTCTCCGGGGGATGCGGACATGGCTCGCCTGCGAGGTCAAAGCGCTGTTCCTCAGGCCTTTGCAAAGCGGGGCCGCGTCGTTGACATGGGACGGTGCCTCCGCTAAATCAGCGCCGTGATTATCTCCCAGGACAGCCCGGTATCCGTCATTTTCGGTCGGGATTCATCCACCGCCCGGCGCTCCGGTGACGGGGGGCTCGCCATCGGACTCCCCATGCCCTTGCTGGGCGGGCGCCCCGACGAGATGATCCTCCCCGGCGACGTCGGCGATCTCACGGGGACCAGTGCCGACGGGTTCGAACTCGTGGAGTCGGATGGCTGGCTGGCCGGTGCTGCCATCGTCCCCGTCGTGGCGGGACACCTGGAGGAAGCCGCTTTCTCCGTCTACCGCACGCTGATCACCCGGTTCGGCGAGGGGCGGCGCTTCTACAGGATTTGGAACTACGTCCCCCAGATCAACGCCGAAGTCGACGGCTTGGAGAACTACCGCGCGTTCAATATCGGGCGCTCGCGGGCGTTCGAGCAAGTCGATGCCCTGCCGGACTCGAAGAAGCTCCCGGCCGCCTCTGCCGTGGGGATCGACGACGCGAACCTCACCGTGATCTTCTTGGCCGGGAAGTGGGAGGTCGAGTATTTCGAGAATCCCGAG
>CAZKYJ010000663.1:0-3622 GCA_964556355.1 uncultured Verrucomicrobiales bacterium
GACCAGCGACGGCCGGACCCGCTCGGCCAGATCGGCGGTCGTCGGGATCGTCAGGATCGTCGGGGGCTCGGGGGCGGTCGCCTCTTGGGCGATCGCCGGTGTGAGGACGGAAAGGCAAGCGGTTGCTAGGGGCAAGAGTATCGGGCGCACGCCGCCATCCTAACGCCAAATCGCCAGGCGGGAAAGGCGACCCGTGCCATCCTCGATGGGTAGGGAGAAGAGGCCGCCGCGTCGTCGCGGCGGCTGCGCCCGTGCGGTGGAAGCAGCGCCAGGATGCGTTCGGGGGACAAATCAATCGCGGGATTGCGCGATGATGGACGGGACGAGGTTCCGATCGTTGTCGAGCGCCTCGAAGAAACTGGCGTACTTCGGGCGCCATCCCAAGGCGCGTAGTTTCGCATTGGAAATGCGCTTGTCGGACCAGCCGCGTTTCCTGTTGGGGTCCGGCGCGCGGACGGGGGGCATCGGTCGGCCGAAGCGGGTGCGGAGCCCCTCGTAGACCTGGCGCTGGGTCATCGGATGATCATCGACGACGTTGTAGACCTGACCGGCGTCGGCATCGTCGTGGGTGATGAGGCCGACGAGGGCCGAGACGATGTCCGCGCGGTGCACCTGGTTGATGTGGCGGCCGGGGGCGTCGCCGGCGGCGCCATCGATCGTGCTTTCGCCATCGAGGAAGCGCCTGAGCAAGACGGAGCGTCCGGGGCCATAGATGCCGGCGAGCCGGGCGACAATCCCGTCGGAGGCGAGCACGAGCTTTTCCGCCTCGCGGAGGATCCGACCGGTCTCGGTGGACGGTTCGGCGGGGCTCTCCTCGGTCACTTCTTCCCCGCCGGTCTGCGCGTAGACGCTGGAGCTGCTGGTGAAGATGACGCGGGATTCATTGAAGGCTTCGACGAGGTAGCGGCACCCGTCGCGGTAGACGCCCCGGTAGGCGTCGGCACCGCCGCGGCCGGAGCTGGCGCAGTGGACGACGGCGAATGCGCCCGGTCCCGCCTCTTCGGTATTGTGGGCGAGCCGGGAGACGGCCGACAAGTCCCTCAGGTCGCAGGCCATGGTGGGATACGGTTTGCGATGGGCCAATCGCTGAGCACTGGAGTCCGAGTGGGTGGTGGCGAGCACGCTGCGCCCGATGGAATGGAGGGCGTCGGCCAGGGCTTCGCCGATGTAGCCGGCACCGGCGATGATGATTGCGGAATCGTCCATTGGTGAAGGCGGAGGGCTAACGGTCGGCGCGGGTCTCGCGGTAGTAGTTGGCGACTCCGGCGGCGACCGCGCTGGCGTACTCGCGGAAGATGCTGGGGCGGTCTTGGCCGGCGACGGACCGGGTGCCGGGGTAGTCCCCGGCCTGGATGCGTTGGTAGACTTCCCGGGTGTTCATGACGTAGGGCTCGAGGAAAATGACGGGGGATCGGTAGGTACGGTTGGCGAGGAGGTTGCGGGCCCAGACGTAGGGGCTTGCGCTGACGCGCTGGGCATTGGTTCCGGTGTAGGTGAAGGGATCGAGCCCGGTGGCCTCCGCGAAGCTGGCGGCCACGGCATCGGACAAGGCGATCTCGGTGTCAGATGTACGTTGGAGCAGGCGGAGGAGCATTTCGAACCGCTGGTCGTCGAGGCGGATCTCGGATTCGCTGTAGCAGCCGTTGACCAGGATGTGGAGGTGGTTGCCGCTGACGAGGGTCGGCTTGGCGGGGTCGCCCCACCCGGCGGCGTTGAAGTGGAGGCACAGGGTGACATCGGGGAATAGGGCGGTGTTGATGAGATCGGCTCGCGCCCGGATCTCGGCGGTGCGGTAGAAGAGTTTCTCGGCCCGCCAGGCAACGGTCATCTGCGTGGGGACACCGTCCCCCGATGCCTCCGGATCGATCCCCATCGCGCGCAGCTCGGACCTGGCCTCGACCTCGAGGTCGGGGATGCGGAGTTTGGTCACCGGCTCCTCGCGGGTCCGTACGGGCAAGACGGTCGCGCCGAGGTTGGCTAGCTCGACGGAGAGCAGCTCGGCAACCTTCAGTGAGAGGCGACCTTCCATCACCGGTCCCCCGTCACCGATCTGGAACCAGCGCTCTTCGACCTTCGCCCATTCCCCCCCGATATGACCGGGGTCGATGGCGATACGGACGCCCTCGAGCGGCCGGCGTTCGAGGTCGGTCGCCGGGGGCAGCTCGGAGGCCGCACGCCAGAACCGGGGCGGGGCGGGGGTACCTGCTGGCGGGGGAGTTTTGGCGAAGTAGAGCCGGAACGTGCCACCGTTCAGCGATGCGGTGCTCCGGCGGATCTCCGCATGGTCGTCCGAGATCGAGATGGTCGAGCGCCAGGCTTCGCCCTCGCAGTAGACATCCCGGAGGAGGCGCTCGAACTCGGGGCGGGTAAGGCTGTTCTGGTAGAGGTCGAGGCGGTCCCACTCCGGGGGCTCGGCGAGCTGGCTGAGCTGGTAGACGGGCAGCGCTGCGGTCGTCGGCACCGGGAGGTCCGCGGGCGGCGGGGGATCTTCCACGGTATCGGGACCCGGCATCGCCGGGGGCTCCTGCGCCGTGGGCGCGGCCGGCTCGGACGGGGTGGAAGGCACGCGAGACTCGCGTTCGCAGCCACCCAGTGCCAGGGCGCAGGCGAGGGGGGAGATCAGCATCAGCCCGGGCTGGGGAAAGGTGCGTTTCGACATTGAATTGGGATGATTCCGTCGCAAGGTTCGCGCCGCTTGCCATGATTGGCGCGACGCCTCGCCGTGTCACGTCAGATACGGATGATCGCCGTCGGTCGTTCCGATTTTCCCCCCATCTATTCAACCATCGCCCGTTGGCTTCTGTGAACGAACTCCCCGATCCCGCCACTTTGCGCATCCTCTTTCTCGGCGATGTGGTGGGCGAGCCCGGCCGGAAAGCGGTGACGGCCTGCGTCCCCGCGATCCGTGCCCGGCGCGGGGTCGACTTCGTCATCGTGAACGGTGAAAACTCCGCGGGCGGGCGCGGTATCACCCCCAAGATCTGTATCGGCCTCCTGCGGGCCGGTGCCGCCGTGGTGACCACCGGCGATCACATCTGGGACCAGCCGGAGATCGTCGACTACATCAAGTCGGAGCCGCGGCTGCTCCGTCCCGCCAATTTCCCAGCTGGAGTCCCCGGGGCCGGTAGCATCGTCTTGCAGACGCCGAAGGGGAAAGTGGGGGTGGTCAATATTCTCGGCCGTACCTTCATGCAGCCTCCCGTGGAGAACCCATTCGCGGTGCTCGAGGACGAGGTGGGCCGCCTGCGGGAGGAGACCCCGATCATTTTCCTGGACGCCCACGCGGAGACCACGAGTGAAAAGATCGCGCTCGGGAGGATGCTCGACGGGCGGGTTTCGGCGGTGGTGGGCACCCATACCCACGTGCAGACCGCCGACGAGCAGATCTTTGCCGGTGGCACCGCATTCATTTGCGATGCGGGGATGTGCGGGCCGGACGAGAGCATCCTCGGGCGCCGGATGGAGCCCATCATCGAGCGATTCCGCACCAGTCTCCCAGCGCGCTTCCCCGTCGCCAAGGGCGCGGTTCGCGTCTGCGGGGTGCTCGTCGACGTCGAGGCGGCCACCGGCCGTGCCACCGGGATCGAGCGGGTCAACACGCTGCTCGAAGAGCCCTAGGCTC
>CAZKYJ010000664.1:0-3617 GCA_964556355.1 uncultured Verrucomicrobiales bacterium
CGCGCGTTGCCGCGTCGGTCTCCTTGGTGATATTGTTGGGGATAGCGAGGTTGCGCACCGGCTTGGCCGCGTTGAAATCCGTGCCCTGGAAGGCGGCCGGGAGGAATCCCGGCCCCCAGCAGTTGACGCTGGACTGCGGGGTCCCCCGCACGTCGGGGATCGCCACGTAGGCAGGCAGGTCGTCGGCCTCGCTGCCGAGGGCGTAGGTCATCCAGGCACCGGCGCTGGGGAAGCCGTCGAGGGTGAAGCCCGTGCACATGAAGTTTTCGCCGGGGCCGTGGGTGTTGGTCTTGCCCTGCATGGCGTGGAGAAAGCAGAGGTCGTCGGCGAGCCCTCCGATCTCCGGGACCAGGTCGGAGATCATCTTGCCGCATTTGCCCCGGGGCCTGAACTCCCACGGGCTCTTGGTCAGGTTGCCTTGCTCGCCCTGGAACGTGATGAGGTTCTCGCCGCCCGGCATCGGCCGTCCGTGGTTCCTGACGAGTGCGGGCTTGTAGTCGAAAGTATCGACCTGGCTGACGGCTCCGGAACAGAAAATCATGAGCACCTGCTTGGCGCGCGGCTCGAAGTGCGAGCGGCGCGCCCCGTTCGGGTTCGAGGGGTCGATGGATGGGCGGACGGGCGTCTTGCCGGCGGCGCTCTCCCGGAGGCGATCCCCCGCACCCAGCAGGCCGTCACGGGCAAGCAAAGACGCGAGCGCAACCCCGCCGAAGCCGCTCGCGGTATTGGAGAGGAACTGCCGCCGGTTGAGGAAATGGCTCTTGGGTATCATGGGATCGGGTTGCCAGGTTAGAAGATGAAGAGCAGTTCGTTGGTATTGAGCATTGCGCGGCAAAAAGCGCGCACGCCGTGCTCGGCGATAAATGAATTTGCATCGGCGAGCTCTTCCGCCGTGGCGGGACGTCCGTAAAGCAACTCGTAGGAGCGGCCCGGATTCTCGCCGATGCGCCCGGCCAACTCCCCGGCCTGCCGGATCACGAACGGGCTATTGAAAAGGTTGAGCGCCTGCAGCGGCGTCGTCGAACGGCTGCGCTTCGGTACGACCTGGTTGCCGTCCGGACAGTCGAAGGCCCCGAACACGGCATCCTGCTCTTGGCGGATTTTGAACATGTAGACCATTCGGCGCCACTCGGCCGGGCCGGTCTCCTCTTTCGGATGGTAGTGGACGACGTTCTCACGATCGACGTCGTGCAGATAGAAGCCGGGGCCGCCGGCAGCCTCGACGTCCAGCGTCCCGCACACCGAGAGGATCGAGTCGCGGATCGCCTCCGCCTCCAGGCGGCGCGGGGGGAACCGCCACAAATAGCGGGCACTGGCGTCGATCTCTGCGGCAGCGGGGCGCGGCCCGCTCGATTGCTGGAAGGTCTGCGATGTCACCATCAGGCGCAGTAGGTTCTTGGACGACCACCCGTCCTCGACGAAGGTGGCCGCCAGCCAATCGAGGAGCTCCGGGTGGGTCGGCATCGTGCCGTTGAGCCCGAAGTCGCTCGGCGTATCGACGATACCCGTACCAAAAACGAACTGCCACAGGCGGTTGGCCATCACGCGGGCGGTGAGCGGATTGTCCTCCGCCGCGATCCAGTCGGCCAGCTTCACGCGACGCTGCTGCTCAGCCTCGTCCATTCCCATGCCGAGGCTGCCCATCACTTCGAGGGCATCGGGAGCCACTTCCTCGCGCGCCGCCATGGGGTCGCCCCGATAGAGCCGGTGGGTGCGCCCTGGCTGGGAGAAATTCCCAACCCATGCCACCGTGCCCGCCTCGAGCGCGGAGATACGGGCGCGCGATTGCTCGACCTCGTCGAGCAGCGCGCGGGCGGCGGCGGCATCCTCGGCGGACAGGCCCGCGAGGAAGGCGTCCGGGGCTTCTTCGATCCCGAAGGGAGCTCGGTCGTCCGAACTCGCCAGCGCGCGCCAATTCCTCCCATCCGTCGAACCTTCGATGACATAGTCCGTAGCGACGCGGTCAGCGAATACCCCGTTGCGGTCGCGCGCCCATTCGATCCGCCCGATCCGCCGGGGCCGGTCAAACTCGAGCTGCGCCCAGCCGCTAGTCCGATCGCAGATCCAGCTGCGCCCGTTCCCAACCTGCCCATCATTGAGGTGCTCGAGCTTGTGGATCGGGTAACCCGTCAGGCTCCCGGAGGCGCTCGGCGTCGCGGCGAGCGCCACGTTGTTGCCGTGCCCATCGAAAACCATCAGCTCGTCGATGCAGACCTGCGAGGCATTCGTCTCCCGGATCGTAAAACGTAGAAACTTCGCCTCGACGGGCGGGAACTCCTCCACGTTCAATGAGGCATTCACCGCCGGCCTCAGATCACCCGCTTCCCCTTCCTCGGTGGCGGCGGCGAGCGCCCTGAATTCCTCCAGCGCCCCCTCGCTTGACGCTAACTCAATCCGCAGCCCCGCGGCCTCCTCCTTCTCCTCCCCACTGACCGTATCCGCCATCGCCCGGTCCCCGTAGCCGACGCCGGCGAAAACAGCTTGGAAGGCGTAGTAGTCTTTTTGCGAAATGGGATCGAACTTGTGATTGTGACAGCGCGCGCATCCCAATGTGAGCGCGAGAAACGTGGTTCCTGTGGTGTTGACCATGTCCGCAAGCTCGTCTTGGCGCTGCATCAACGTTAGGTTGATGTCAGGGCTCTTCACCAAATCGTAGGGCCCGGCCACCAAGAACCCGGTCGCCACGTCCGCGCCCTCGGCATCCCCGGCGATCTGCTCCCGGACGAACCGGTTGTACGGTTTGTCGTCGTTGAACGAATCGATCACGTAGTCGCGAAAGTGGTAGGCGTTGGGACGCTCGCGATTGGTCTCGAAGCCATTGCTCTCCGCGAACCGCACCACGTCGAGCCACTTGCGCCCGATGCGCTCTCCGTAGCGGGGGCTCGCAAGGACACGGTCGACGAGCGCCTCCCAGGCCTCGGGTTCCGGCGAATTGTCCGCGACGTAGTCGGCGACCTCGTCCGGCGTCGGCGGCAACCCGTGGAGCACGAGATAGAGGCGGCGGATGAGGGTGCGGCGGTCAGCGCGCGGCGACGGTTCCAACCCTTTCGCAGCCAACTTCTCGACGATGAACTGGTCGATGGTCTTCTCGGCACTCCCTTCGACATTGACCGGCTGGAACGACCAGTGGTCGGTCGTTACTGACGCGGAGATCGCCTCGCCAGGCATCTTTGCTCCCTCGTCGATCCACGCGCGGAGGGTGGCTACCTGAGAAGCGCCGAGCGGGTCTCCCTTGCCCTCTGGGGGCATCGTTTCGCGAGGGTTCTCACGAGCCACCAGTTTGATGATATGGCTTTCCGAACCCTGCCCGGGAAGGAAGAGCGGCTCGCCCGAGTCTCCGCCCTTCCGGATCATCTCCGGCGAGTCGATGCGCAGGTTTCCCTTCTGTTTCGATTCGCCGTGACACTTGTAGCAATTCTCCGCAAAAATCGGCCGCACGGCTCTCTCGAAATCGACCTCCGCAGCGGAGGAAGCGAGCACTAGGGCGGCTTTTGCAATGAGAACGATTTTTCTCGTCATGATACTTCGGATTGTTCGGAAGTTAGCTAGAATCCTACGTCTACGGGCTCACCAATCTCACACGCAAGCGCCAGAAATGTATTTCCCCAAAATCGTCC
>CAZKYJ010000665.1:0-3617 GCA_964556355.1 uncultured Verrucomicrobiales bacterium
ACGACCACAACGAGTTCAACCGGGCGCTGCAGGCCCGACGCCCGGCCGGGACGGCGTTTGCGCCCCTCGTTTTCACGGCCGCATTCCAAGACGGCGATACCTTCCCAGTGTCCCCGGTGGCCGATTCGCCTCTCGACGCCCAGTTGGTCATGATCGGCGGGCTCACCGGGATCCTCGGCGAGTGGGGCACGGAGGGAGACGACCCGAGCTGGACCGGGAGCATCACCGCGCGGGAGGCACTCGTGAAGGGGAAGATCGCCGCGACCGCGCGGCTCGGAATGGAGGTCGGCATTCCGAAGGTGAAGGCGCTCGCCTTCCAGGCAGGGATCGAGTCGCCGCTCCGTGATTTCAACGCGACGTTCCTCGGGGCGAGCGAGGTCACCCTCGCCGAGATGGCGCTGGCTTACACGATCTTTCCGAACAAGGGTGAGCGCCCCCAGGAGCTGCAGATCATCGACACGATCCGGGATGAAGACGGGAAGACGATTTTCAGCCGCCGCGGCGGCGACAACGAGCTTCCGATGGTCGGGGTCGCCGATCCTGTCGCCGCGTTTCAAGTGCACAGTTGCCTGGAGGAAGTTCTCACCACCGGCACCGGGGCCAAGGCGCAAAAGTACGGCCTCGGCGAGTTTCCGGCCGCCGGCAAGACGGGCACCCACTACAACTCGACCGACCTTGTCTTCGTCGGCTATGACAGCGCGGTGACCTGTGCGGTCTGGGCGGGCTTCGACCAGCCGAAGCAGATCTACGATGGTGCCTTCAGCAACGATGTCGTCCTGCCGATCTGGGTCGATGCGATGAACGCTTCGGTCGAACGCTTCCCTCCGGCAGCCTTCGCACCACCGGTCGATGCCGAGGTTTTGGAACTCTGCAACATTTCGGGGCTCCGGGCCACCGACCGCTGCTACGAATCGATCAAGGACGACACCGGAAAGACCATCCGTGTCGTTCGTTGCACCCACCCGGAGGTGATCCGGGAGGGCGACAACCTGGAGCGCTATTGTGACGTGCACTCCGAAGGGAGCCGTGGCGCCGACGATCTCGCGCGTCTCCTCGCGGTGGCCCCGACGCTGCCCCGGGACGAGGGCGGGGAGAACGAGCCCGTGCTCATCGCGGCCCCCACTGTCATCGGGGTGGATCCCTACAATTCCGTGCGTCCCGTCGTCCGTCCGCTTATCGTCTCGGAAGAGGAAGACGAAGAGGTGTTGTTGGCAAAACGGCCAGAAGTTATCATTCCGACGAAAATGGGGAGCGATAAGTCGCGTATCGAACTCGAACCGCCACCGCCCCTTGAGATCGAATGACGTATCGGCCACCCCCGCCACCCCGAAGGAAAACCACCCTCCCCACCGTCTTCGCCGTGGCCGCGCTCGCCTCCGGATCGTGGGCGGCCGACCCCGGAAAGACGATCGCTGAGCAGCTCTCCAGCCGCCGCGTGGTCACCGGGGCGCTGCCCTTACAGCAGTGTATTCTCACCGCCGTGGAAAGGAACTTGGACCTCGCTTCCAGCCGGTCGAGTGCCGACGAGACCTACTACGGAATCGGGATCGCTCTCGCCGATTTCGATCCGGCGCTGACGACCAGTGCAACGGGGGGCGACCGTCGTTCACCCACCGCATCCAGCGAACTCGAAGGGGCGGATCAGCCGGTCAGCGAAAGCGGCTCTCTCCAGGGAGGGGTCGAAAAGAAGTTTGCCACCGGCACGACGGTCGGGATCGATGCGACGGCCTTCGACCGCGACCGGACGAATTCGTCATTTGCGCGAATCAATCCCGAGTTCAATTCGGCGCTGACCCTGTCTCTGACCCAACCTCTTCTCAAAGGAGCGGGCCGGGACAGCAACCTCGCCGCCCTCAGGCTCGCCGCGTTGGCCTACGATAGGGCGAGTCTGGAGACCCGCTCGGAGCTCCTGCAAGTGCTGCTCGATACGGAACAAGCCTACTGGACCCTCGTCGCGGCGGTGGCCACGGAGGAGATCCGACGCGGCGCGCTCGACCTGGCAGACTTTCTCATCGAGGAGGCGGAGGCCCGCCGGGTCGCCAACCTTGCCACCCCGGTCGACGTTCTCGAGGCCAGGGCATCGGCCGCACAGAAACGGGAGGACTTGCTCGTGGCCGCCAACGCCACGCGGGACGCCGCCGATGGCCTCTTCCGCGTCCTCGGCATCCTGGCCGAGGCCGAGCCCGGTGCTCTCGATCTCCAGCCGCTCCCCACCGCGATCCCGTCGGCTCCCGACCCGCGGTCGAGTTTCGAGCAGGCCATCGTCCACGCTCCAGAGAGCCTGCTCTTCGAGAACACCATCCGCCGGGAGGAAGTCAACCTGGCTGAGGCGCGCGACAGCCGCCAGCCGCAGCTCGACGTTTCGCTGGACCTTGGCGTCCTCGGGCGCGGGGGCTCGCCGGGGCGCAGCTACACGCGGCTTCTCGAACGCAACGGGCGGTTCTGGGAGGCGCGCGTCGAGATGCGTGTGCCGTGGGGGTTCCGCCTGGAAAAAGCACAGCTGGCGCAGGCTCGGGAGAGCGTCCACCGCGCGCTGATCGACCGGAACAACGCCGAGCTTCAGATCTACGCCGACATCCGCGAGGCCGCCCGAACCATCACTTTGGCAGGCGAGCGGATCGAGGCCGCCCAGCTGACCGCAGAGGTCAACGAGGTTCGCTTCGAACAAACGAAGGAGGAGCGCGCCGCGGGGACTTCAACATTCCGTGACCTCCTGGAGGCGCAGGACGAGATGGAGGCCGCCCGCCTCCGCGTTATCCAGGCGAGGGTTGACCTCCTCGTGGCCGTCGTCACCCTCGCGCAGCTTGAGGGCACCCTGCCAGAACGCTACGGATTCCGGCTCGACGGCGATTCCGGCATGCTTCCCACTCTCGAATCCGCTACCGATAAATGAAGCCGCCCGTCTTCCAGCTCATCGACGTCTGCAAGACTTACCAGATGGGGGAGTCGGTCGTCCGCGCGCTCGACCACGCCAGCGTGTCGATCGACGAGGGGGAGTTCTCGGCCATCATCGGGCCATCGGGGTCGGGAAAATCCACTCTCATGCACATCATGGGGTTCATGGATCAACCCACCAGCGGTCAGTTGTTGTTCGACGGCGAAGACATGTCCCGCCTGCGCACCAACGCCCGCGCCCGTGTCCGGAACGAGAAAATTGGCTTCGTCTTCCAAGCGTTCAACCTGCTCCCGCGGCTCACGGTTTTGGAGAACACGGCACTGCCGCTCCACTATGGACGATGCCCGCGGGGCGAGGCGAAAAAACGCGCCCACGCCGCCCTCGAACTCGTCGGGCTCGGCGACCGCGCCGGCCACTCGCCCAACCAGCTCTCGGGCGGACAGCGCCAGCGCGTGGCCATCGCCCGCGCGCTCATCAACGAGCCTCGTCTCATTTTGGCGGACGAGCCCACCGGCAACCTCGATTCCGAAAACGCCCTGCTCATCATGGATGTCATCGACAAGCTCCACGCCGACGGGCGGACGATTGTCCTCGTGACCCACGATCCGAAAGTAGCGTCCCGGGCCGCCCGCCAGATCCGGGTCGAGGATGGCAAAGTGGACGTCTGAGATGTTCTCGCGTAGGTAGGGACATCCCCCCATCAACCCTCGCCGATTTCTCT
>CAZKYJ010000666.1:0-3617 GCA_964556355.1 uncultured Verrucomicrobiales bacterium
CCTCGCATGGCCGTGGGGACAAAGGATGCCGGCGAGGGGGGGCGCGCCTTCCGGGGTGGTGGTCGGCCGGTAGAGTGTTCCGGTAACAAAAAGGCCGGGCAGGGATTCGAAGGCCACGGGTTGTGCGGTGTAGCCGTCGTGGGGCCGCGCCTCGCGGAGAATCGGGTTGAGCGGCGGCTTTCTCGGGAGCGGCGCGAGGCCCGTGCCGTCGAAGATTCCTTGGCGGACCTTCGCGGCGCGCTCCTCCCAGTCCTCCCGGGTGGGGGTTGCGGCGATGACAGCCGCCAGTTCCGCCGCGCCCTCCGCGGGCGTCCGGAAATTGCCCGTGCGGAGGTTCGGGTCAGACGTCGCCTCGCGGGCGGCAGCGAACGCCGTGGAGACAAAGATTGCGGCAATAACGGGACGGGGGTTCATCCTGAGTGATACGTGGGGATCAGTCGGCGATTACAACCCGGGTGCCCCCGATGTAGTCGTGGAGGCAGCGGCGCTCGGCGCCGAAGATGAAGCAGATATCGATGAGGTAATAGAGCAGGCCCAGAATAGGAATCCCCGTCGGGAGCGAGGCCAGGAAGCCACGAAGGACGACGGCATTGAGGAAACCGGCGGGCGCCCCGGACGAGGCCAGGACGATCCGGATCCTGCAGATTATCTTGCCGATCGTTTGGCCACGCAGGGAGAGCAGCACGACCTGGGTGATGCCGAGGGCGATCAAATAGCCCATCGCGCTGAATATCGCGGTGTCGCTGGGTTCGGTTTCCGGCTCGAACGCGGCTGCCCCGTCGATGAGGTAGATTATCAGGGCGACGGGGATCATCAGCAGCACCCCGTCGATAAACGCGGCGGCGAACCGTGACACCCGACGGGCAAGCTCGGGGGCGGCGGCGTCCGGGAAGGCCGGCTCCCGGGCTCGGTCGAGGGGGCGCCCGCCCGGGGGCGGCGCGGCGGGCGCGAGGCCTGCGACCTCGGCGATGGGCTGCCAAGCTTCCATCCCGTCGGCCCAGGCAAGGTCGGTGGGCGCGAGCTCTCCGCGCTCTAACATCTGCCGAACGACGGACGCGGGATACGGGCCAGCGCGGTTGCCGCCTCGGGCCAAGTGGAACGGAGTGTCGGGATTGAGGCTCACGGCCGCACTGTATTGGGGGATGCCAGATGCGGTCAAGCGCGTTCGATCGCCTGCGGGAAGCGCGCAGAATCCCGGCGAATTAAATTGAAACATCAGCCTCCTTGCGGGAGATACTCGGAGTATGATCAACCTCCACCATTCCCTCTCGATCCTCGTCGCAGCCTCTACTATCGGCGCCGCTATGGGCGCCGGCTCGCCCGACACGCCGCCCTCGCTGGCCGCGTGGCTGGAGGACGAGGACGCCGGGTGGGTCTCGCTCTTCGACGGCAAGTCGTTGGAAGGCTGGGTCGGCGACACCGTCGGCTATAAAGTCGAAGATGGCGCGATCACCTGTTCCCCGGAAGGAAGGAACCTCTACACCGCCGAGACCTACGGAGACTTCCTGCTCGATTTCGAGTTCAAGCTGGCTCCCGGTTCGAACAACGGGGTCGGTATCCGGGCACCCAGGGAGGGCGATGCCGCCTATGTCGGCATGGAGCTGCAAGTCATCGACAACAGCGCGGAAAAGTGGGCGAACCTCCAACCCTGGCAGTATCACGGAAGTATTTACGGGGTCGTCGCCGCCGAGCGCGGCCACCTCAAACCGGTGGGCGAGTGGAATCGCCAGCAGGTCATCTGCATCGGCGATCACGTCAAAGTCGTACTCAACGGCGCGACCATCGTCGATGCGTTCCTCGACAAGGTGAAGCCCATCCACGACCGCGAGCATCCGGGGCTGGAGCGCGAGGATGGCCACATCGCCTTCCTCGGCCACGGCGACTTCGTCGCCTACCGGGGGCTCCGCCTGCTCGACTTCTCGGCCTCGCCGCCGATGCCCGACCCGTCGGCCGACAACACCCCGCCGGCCGGGTTTCGCGCGCTGTTCAACGGGAACGATCTCGCCGGTTGGGAGGGCTTGGTTGAGAACCCGATCAAGCGCCGGGCGATGGACGACGCGGAGCTTGCGGAAAAACAGAAAGCGGCCGACGAGAACATGCGCGCCCACTGGAAAGCCGAGGAGGGTGAAATCCGCTTCGACGGCAAGGGGCAGAACCTGTGCACGGTCGGGGACTACGGGGATTTTGAGGCCTACATCGACTGGAAGATTCCCGCCAACGCCGACAGTGGGATCTACCTGCGCGGCACTCCCCAAGTGCAGATCTGGGACCCGGCCAATAAAGATCAGCACCAGCACGGGGCCGACAAAGGTTCGGGTGGTCTCTGGAACAACAAGAACGGCGGGAGGGATCCCCTGGTGAAGGCGGACAAACCGATCGGGGAGTGGAACACGTTTTTCTTCCGCATGATCGGCGAGAAGGTGAGCATCTGGCTCAACGGTCAACTCGTCGTGGACAACCAGGCGCTGGAGAACTACTGGGACCGTGAGCAGACGGTCGTGCGCGCCGACGCCATCGAGCTGCAGAACCACGGACAGCCGCTGTTTTTCAAGAACCTCTACGTCCGGGACCTGCCGTGGTAGTCCGGGGGCGCCCAGCCTAGATTTTCACCACGTCCTCCGCGATCAGCACGCCGCCCTTGCCCACGCGCACTTTGAGGGTGAACTCCTGACCCTGCTGGATGTTCTGGTCGGCGAACTCGGCGGGGACGAGGACGGCCAGCGGATCGCGGTCCCGACCTTCCCCGACGAGCACGCTGAAGAGGCGCCCCTCGGTCGGGCTCCACTTGAGCAGTTCGTCGATGGTGCCCGTCACCTGGTAGACGTTTCCGCTGAGCGAGTTCGCGCTGTCGAGATAGTCCCGGACATTGAGCTCGGTGACCCCGGAGAACTGCTCTTTCGATTGTCCCAGCAGCAACCACCCGATGCCGGCGAGGGCGGCGATGGCGGCGAGGATGATCACGCTTTGCGTGGTATTGGTTCCGGAGTGGGCGCGGCGGGACATGGCGGAGACGGGTAGGGGAACGGTGGCGGAATGGCGGGCGGAGGTTATTCCCAGCGGTTCTGGTGGGTGCCGAGGAAGGCGGCCGTGATACCGATGACGGTATGGCATAGTAGCACGAATACGGCCAGGCTCGGGGTGCCGTTCAGGTTGGTGGCGGTGGCCTCTTTGATGCCGACAAAGTAGTCGGATTGCACCATCGATTGGAGCTGTCCGGACCAGCTCCAGTAGGCGGCGATGAACGGGCGCGCCAGCGCCTCGACCGTGTCGGGAAGCGCGAGGATGGCACCCGAGAGCGGGAGCTGGAAGCCGACGAGATAGATGCCGAGGAGCGATCCTTGCTCGGCGGTGCGCACGAGGGCGGAGATGCCGAGGCAGACGGCGGTCATGGCCGCATTGACCAGGAAGAGCAGGGTGAACTGGGTGACGAGGTCTCCGGGAAGCCCGCAGAAGATCCGCACGAAGGCGGTCATCCAGAGCGACTGGAGGAGGACGAGGATGCCGAGGAAGGCGACTTTGCTCGCGACATAGCTGGACGGCCGGAGGCCGGCGAATTTTTCCTTCTCGAAGATCAGGCGCTCGGCGGCGATCTCGCGGGCTCCGTTGTTCGAGCCCAT
>CAZKYJ010000667.1:0-3609 GCA_964556355.1 uncultured Verrucomicrobiales bacterium
CCCGTGGCGGTCCGGTAATAGTCTTGCCGCTGGCCTATCTGAGTAAAACCGATGTGTCATCTACCTGCCCCGGTTTTGGCTGGACGCGGCGGTTCTGGCGCTGCGAATCGAGGACGGCGGGGTGGCGCTGGCCGTTCTGGATTCGGGGGTGGAGCGTGGGAAAGCTCGGATTTTAGCCAGGGACGAGCGGGCGGCGGCAGCGGGCGTGGAGCTGGGGATGACGGCGACACAGAGCCAGGCACGGTGCGCGGATCTGGTGCTACTGGAACGCTCGGACGAGGGGGAATCGGCGCTGCGCGAACGGCTGCTGACCTGTGCGGAAGGGTTTGCCCCCGATCTCGAGGACACTGCGGGTGGGGTGGCAACAGTCGATCTCGTGGGGGATCCGGAGTTGGACGTGACCACCTTCGGGCGACGGATCGGGAGGGCGATGGCCGGTGTGCGCGCCTGCGGCGGGCTGGGTCCGACCCCGGATCTGGCGCTGCTGGCGGCCAAGGTGGCGGCGGCACGGGGGGAGGCGGCCGTGGCGATCGGCAGCCGGCACGGGGAGGCTGCGCGGTTCTTGGCACCCCTGCCGGTAACCGCCCTGGAGCCGGATAAGGAAATGGCTGAAATCCTCCGGCTCTGGGGCATCCGGACGTGCGGGGAACTGGCCTCCCTCCCGGAAACGGCAGCGGCCGAGCGGCTTGGCACGGGAGGGGCGGTACTACGGGCGCTGGCGGCGGGACGCGGCCAGCGGCGGCTCCTCCAACTGGTGCGCGAACCGAAGACCTTCGTGCAGTCGACCGATATCGCGGGCGGTGCGGAGACTTTGGAACCGGTGCTTTTTCTGGTTCGGCGGCTGCTCGAAACGCTGATGGCGCGGCTGAGGGCGGCGTATCTGGTGGCGGGCGAGCTTTGGTTACGGCTCGATTTCGAAGATGGCAACCATCACGAACGTGTGTTGCGGGTGCCCGAGCCCTGCGCGGAAGTGGAACTGCTTTTCCGCATGGTGGGTACGCATTTGGACGGCGTCTCGGCCAGCGCGCCGGTGGTGGTGCTGGGGCTGGAGGCGCGGCCGGCGCGGGCTTCCCGGCACCAGCGCTCGCTGTTCGCAAACAGCCTGCGGGATCCGAACCGCTTCGCCGAAACGCTAGCGCGGCTGGAGGCCATGGCCGGTGCCGGACGGGTCGGGATGCCGGTGGCGGCGCTCAATTATCACCCCGACTCTTTTCTGCTCAAGGAGTTCCGCGAGAGCGATGGGGCGGCGGAAGAACGCTCCCTCCCGGCAGCGATCGGTCCGACCCTGCGACGCTTTCGACCGCCGGTTGCTGTGACGGTTCTGCCAGTGGGCGGGACGCTGATACCCGGGACGCTAGATTGTGCACAGGTGCGCGGTCGCATCCGCCTGGCGCGCGGACCTTGGCTCATCTCCGGACACTGGTGGGAGCCGGGCACGCGCTGGCAACGCGAGGAATGGGACGTGGAGATGGCGCGCAACCAAGGAACCTACCGCCTCGCCCGGGTGGGCGAGGCGTGGTTCTTGGAAGGGCGCTACGGGTAGACGTGCGCCCGCGCTTAGCTGTCGTCGCGATCGTCCTCGTCGTCGTCCCCGCTATCGCGGTCGGCGGTCTCATCGGACGAGTCGTTGTCGTCCGGGGCCGGGTCGGCCTGCCCGGAAACCGCATCGGGTTTGTCCGAATCTTCGGGCTTGTCGGATTCGGATTTCTCCGACCCGTCGCTGGACGAACTGTCGTCGGAGTCCGGCTGGCTTCTCCGCGCCGCTTTGGACTCGGCGAGCTTCTCGACGACCGCCGTCTGGTGGTAGAGGAAGATCTCGGCGAGCTTGAAAGCCCGCTGGGCGAGTTTGGCGGCCTGGGCGTCATCGAAAAGCTCGATGCCCTCTTCGCCGAGTTCGGCCACGTAGATCTTCCACGCCTTCGCTTTGAGGTCTTTGCTATCGACCTTGAACGACGGTGCCTGCACGCGGTCGGGACGCTCGCGGCCACCGTCCGAGCCCTTGCGGCCGCGCCGGTTGCGGTTGCGGTTGTTCCGGTTGTTGCCGCCGCCACGGTTGCCGCTGGAGTCGTCGTCGTCGCGGCTGCTGCCGGAACTGTCGTCGTCGGCATCCGAGCTGCCGCCATCGCGGTTGCCACCGCCGCGGGATTTACGATTGCCTCCCGCATTCTTCCGCGGTTGCCGGGGCTGGCGCTGCCGATCCTCGGACGAAGGGTCGCCGCCGTTTCCCTCGGAAGGGGCGGGCGCAGCGGGTTGATTGTTGCCAGCCGGGCTGGGGGCGTCGCCCGAAGGCGCGGCCTTGGCAGCCTCGGGGGCGGGGGTAGGAGTGTTTTCTTCTTCGCTCATGCGTTCGTTTTGGGGAGGCACACTATCGGTGCGCCCAACGGTTTGTCTTATTAATTCGGAGAATCCCAAGATCGGGAAGCTCTCACCTCCACTGACGCGCGCTCGCCCCCGGACGCAAACCCCACCCGCACCCCAATCGGGAATTGCGACCCGGCAACTAAATAATACCGGGGAATTTTAGTACCCGGTCACCAACCTGGCGATCACATGGCACCGTGCGGCCTAACGGGCGAAATGCGCGGCCAGATCCTCGAGCGCGTCGCCACCGGCGGGTTTGCGGGTCGCATCGAGCGCCGCACGCTGGAGGGCCGCCAGCTCGGTGACACCCGATTTCGCCAAAACTTGGAGCGCGGCAAACTGCTCTTCGGAAAACGTCGCCTCCTCGCCGCTGCTCTGCACCTCGACGAACTCGAGATCTTCGGTGATGACGTAGTTCGCGTCCACGCTCGCGGCTTTGTCCTCGAGGTAATTGAGGTCGAGGACGGGCTCACCATCATAAATGCCACAGCTGATGCCCGCGACGAACTTCTTGAGCGGGTTGCGGGTGATCGTCGCCTTCTCGAGGGCGTTGTCGAAGGCGATGGCGCAAGCGAGGCAGGCGCCCGTGATCGCTGCCGTGCGGGTTCCGCCGTCGGCCCGGAGCACATCGCAGTCGATCCACAGCGTGTTCTGCCCGAGCAATTTTAGATCGACGGCAGCGCGGAGCGCGCGCCCGATGAGCCGCTGGATCTCGGAAGAGCGGCCATCAAGTTTGCCGCGCGAAATGTCGCGAGGCTTGCGGGTGAGCGTCGAATACGGGAGCATGTTATACTCCGCGGTCAGCCAGCCACCACCCACCCGCTGATCTTTCATCCAGCGGGGGACGCCCGGCTCGAGCATCGCCGAACAGATGACCTGGGTATCCCCGAAGCACACCAGCACCGATCCGCTCGCATGGGGGGCGATGCCTGGGATAAAGGAGATGGGGCGAAGCTGGTCCGGCCGGCGGCCGTCGGGTCGAGCGATCATGGGCTTGTCATTAGGCAGGTTTCGGCGAATTAACAGGACAAACTTTTCGACCGCCGCGTGACCGATACCCAACCAGAAGAGCAAACCGTCCCCGCCAGCCGCCATCGCGCCGTCGTCCGCGTCCCCGGGAGCACCTCCAACCTCGGTCCGGGCTACGACTGTCTCGGCGTCGCCCTCGCACTCTACAACGAAGTCACCGTCGAACGCGCGGCACCGGGCGCCGCCCTCGCGGCGACCCCGGCCCACGGGATGGGCGAA
>CAZKYJ010000668.1:0-3603 GCA_964556355.1 uncultured Verrucomicrobiales bacterium
AGGGTCGCGATCCTCTCCCCATTGGAAGGGGGGAAGGACCCCACCTCGAAACCGGGACGCCTGGTCTTCGGAATTGGCGATCGCCAGCCCACCGAACCCTTCCGCCACGGGGAGGGCTCGGTCGGCCAGCTCAGCCTTCACCCGGTCGAGCGCCTCGCGATCACGGGTGCGGCGGGCGTGGTCGATCTCCCGGGATGCCCGGAAAACGATGGCCAGCGTCGTCTGGCCCGGAGAGGTGAAGTCATCGAGGTGACGAGCATAGTGGTCGGCAACCTGCTCCTCGCCCACCTCGATGGTGTCGAGGAGCGGCTGGATCTCCCGTTCCATCCAGCGGCTGACGAGGATATTGTCGAGGGCGCGTCGGACTTCGGGGTCGGCGGTCATCCCTTCTGCCCGGGCGGCGGCCACCATGCGCTTGCGACGCAGGAGCGCCTCGACCGCCGCTACTGTTCGATCGGGGAGGGTAGCGTCGGTGGCCTGCCGGCGGAGTTCGAAATCGAGGTCATCCGCCGTGATCACCTCGGTGCCCACCCGGCCGACCGGATCGCGCGCCGATCCCCCCTCGCGGCAGCCCGCGAGCCCTAGAATGCAGGCGAGGACGATGGGGACGGTCGGTCGGTCACGCATCGAACATCAGCTTTCCGGTGTCACCAGGAACCGTCGCACCTCCGCGACGCCGTTGCCCGAGGGGGCACCCTCCGCAAAGCTCCACTCGATCAGGTGGGCGCCGGGACCGAGAAGGTGGCTGAAGCCCGTCCAGGAGGTGACTCCCGAAACCGCTCCCTGCGGGCTGTTGTCGACGGCGAAGCGGAGCTCGTCCCCGGCATCGCCGGAGGTACGCCAGTCAAACGAGAGAACCGCGGGGCCATCGACCGTGAGGGTCAGTGTCGACGTCTTGCCGGCGGGCAGTCCGTCGACGAGCAGCCCGTCGCCTGAGCTGGTGTTGGTGCGCCACGAAACGGGACCCGCAGTCGCCATCGGGTAGACGGTCCCGTCGCTGGAGAAAAGCGCCGGATTGCCGCTGAAAAGAAGATTGAGATCCAGGAGGTGTGCCGAGCCCCGGAAGAGGTACTGATCCTCGGTCTGGGCCGCGAGATCGACGGGTTGGCGGAAGAGCTGCATCGACCTGAGGTCGGGATCGATGGTGGAATCGAGCAATATCAGGGAGTCGGTGATCGCGGTCCAGTCCCGGATGTCGGTGGTCATCTCGATCCCATAGGAGACGTCGGGGCGGAAACGGTTCTGCCGCAGTTCGAAAAGGCGTCCGGAGGGGTCGAGGCTGACGAGGAGTTCCGCCCTGCCCGGACGGCTGGGCTCCGCCACCGTCGGCGAGGTCCCGTCGAGATACTCTTGGAGGTTGCTCGCCCCATCGGCGTCGGAATCCAGCTGGCCGTAAGCCTCCGGCGTGATCGCGGCGGAGCCGGGATCGTTGGTGTCTTTCCAACGGGCGAAGCTGGCTTCGGCGAGCGATGTGCCGGGGACGATGAGCACCGAAACTGACCACGGGGCCGCCGGCACATAGCTCCCGGGACTCTGGACGATCTGGATGTCGAGGCGTGCGCTGGCTGCGGAAGAACTGTCGATCGGGGTGAGCGGGACCACCGTGCTGGGAGCGCCGGCCGGGATGATCACGGAAGAGGGGAGGGAGGCATAGTCCACGCCCGCCACCGCGTCACCGCCCGTGGCCAAAATCACGGGGAGAAGTTCCTCGACGCTGCCGCTGCGGGTCACGGTCAGGTAGCCGCTCGTCCCTCCCTGCCGGGCTAGGGCGGTCGCGGAACTGGCTAGGCTGACGTAGGTGGCCTCCCCGATGGTGAGCGTCGCATTTGCAGTGGTGATCCGGTAGTCACGGTCTCGCGGGACGATTCCGATAGTAAGGGATTCGTCGCCCTCCACTTCGGCATCGGTGACCGGAACGATCTGGAAGGTGGCGGCTTCCTGGTTTCGTGCGAAGGCGAGCGTGGGGCGCCGCGTGGTGCCGCCCACGCCGTCCAGCGTGTAATCGACCATGGGCTCCGCCCGCCCCGACAGCGAGAGGGGTACCTCCTGGGAGGTGTTGAGGCTACCTGAGCGATTGACCGTCACCTCGAATGTCGTGGTGCTTTGGGCATGCCCTTCTTCGATGATGGTGGCGGAGGTATGTACCGCGAGTTCGGTGTCGAGTGTCAGGTCCCCGGCGAGGAGGAAACCCTCCCCCAACAGCCATCCGAGGTCGGCATTGCTCAGCGCGATTCCCTGGAGGGTGAGGGTCTGGTCCGGCGGGCCGCCGTCTCCGTCGAGATCGAGGCGCACCTGCGTGGTGAGAACGACGTCGAGACCGTCGATCTCTACCAGGGGTACGAGCGAGATGTAATCGAGGACGGACCCGGACTTTCCGAGCAAGCGGCCGCTCAGGTCGAGGACGTCGTGGGGGGATCCGAGGACCTGGAGGTCGGTGATGGTGTCGTCGCCGGTATCGCGGCTGCGGTAGCAGAAGATGTCGGATCCGCCGCCCCCGGTGAGGATGTCGGGTCCGCCGCCCCCTTGGATGAGATCGGCCTGATCACCACCGTCGATTGTGTCGGCCCCGTAGCCGCCGTGGATGATATCGCGGCCACCCGAGCCCGTGATGGTGATGCCGACCAGCTCTTCGGCGCAGTGCCAGGTGGTCGCCGCCTCCCAGCGCGAGAGCAGGTACATCTCCGTCAGCGCGGCGAACGACTCGTCGAGGAGCCGGTCGTAGACCAAGATTTCGTGGAGGTCGCCCGCGAACGGTTCCTCGACGAGGGGGATGGCGAGGTTGGCAAGATCCGGGCGGACGCGGGCTCCCAGGGCGGGGATGACGGTCGGGAGGGATTGCGGCGCCGCTTGGCTAGAACCGTCGAACAGCCCGGCGGACAGGGCGAAGCCCTGGTCGTCCGTCAGTCGATAGCTGGCCAAGTAGGCGGTATCTAGTCGGGTCAGGAAGCCGGCGATGCGCTGGTTTTGCACGGTCAGAGAGGCCGCGCCCGGATAGCCGACCGGCCCGTCGGACGGGTTCAGTGAATAGGTGAGTCCGTTGGACTGGAGGAAGGCCTGGCCGGCGAGGCCGCGGGCGGCGGGGCGGTAGTAAACGAAGAGCGCGCGCGTCGCACCGGGGAGGGATGCGTCGCCCAACAAAAGGTGGGTGCCCTCGCCATCGAAGTGCACCGATGGCGTCCCGCCCCCGTCCCGGTAGAGCGGCCGCGCGGCCGGGTCGGCCTGCACGGCAGCCCGCGGTGCCAGCTGAGCGGTGAGGTTGCCCGCGCGATCCGTCCATCCGGCGACCGGATCATCCGGGCCCAGGGACAGGCTCCGGGCGTCGAGCCAGAGGGCGGCCCGCACCCCGCCGGGAGAGCTGGGTGCGAATACCACGACGGGCAGTGCCGTCGCGGACGAGTTGCTGCCGTCGGTCAGTTCGAGGTCCAGCGTCCCGCCGATGCCTCCGCCGCTGTCACGGAGAGTGATCCGACCGGCTTCGAGATCGGCACCGGTGAATTCGGCAGCGCCGGTGGGATCTCCGTCTTTCAAAAGTTCCAGGCCGCTTGGCACGGCGGTCACCACCACGGAAACCTGGTCGGCCGGGGTATCGCTGTCGACGACGCG
>CAZKYJ010000669.1:0-3601 GCA_964556355.1 uncultured Verrucomicrobiales bacterium
AAGATGAAGGCGTTCCCCGTCGTGGAGGGAATCGGGTCGGCTTCGGCGTGGCGGCCAGCACCACTGCCTCCCAGACTTCCCGGTCGATGGGGGGCTGGTTCCCCGGATTTACCGAGCGACGAGCTCGGCCAGTCGAACCTTCTGGAAGACGAGATCGGCCCTGCTGGACTCGTAGAGGATGCCCACGGTGGCTCCATCGATCATGACGAGGCTGGAGTAGCCCCGGCCGGTGCCGCCGTCGAGCAGCAGGTGGTGCGCTTCCGGCCAGGTGTGCCCACCATCGAGACTGGCTTGGATGGTGATGTTCTTCCGCGCGTGCTTGTCGTGCGGATTCGAGAAAAGGAGGACGTGTTGGCCCTCCGGCGTGGCGTGGCTGATCAGCGAGGCCATGCAGACGGGCTCGGGGAGCGCGGAGCGGTCGCCGGGATGGATCTCCCACGTCGCGCCGAGGTCGCGGGTGACCGCGAGGGCGCGGCCGTTGGTGGCCGACTTGTCCTGCCGATTCCGGTTGTCCCGCATGCTCAGGAGGAGGGCCCCGTCCGCGAGCTGGGCGACGGCACCCTCGGTGGTATTGCTTCGCGCGGCCTCGCTCACCGTCCACGTCTCACCATGATCGTCGCTCCACGTGATATTCGAAAACGGGTGACCAGTGGAGTCGCGCCCCTGCGTCGGCATCACCAACGTGCCATCGGCCAATGCGATGCCGTTGCCCGGAGCTGGCGCGAAGAGCCACCAGTCCTCGCGTTTTAGCCGCCTCGTCCAGTTCTCCGGGGCACTCCAGGTCACGCCGTGGTCGTCCGAGCGGACCACCATGAACTGCGCGGTCGTCCCGATGGCGAAGCCGGGCTCGGATCCCGTCCCCTGCCACTGGTGGGTGTCCGGCTTTCCGTGGGTCCAGACGGCCGCCACGAACACCGTTCCGGTGGCGGGATCGACGAGGATGTTGGGGTCGGACACGCCGTTCTCCTTTTGCGGTTTCCCGCCGTACTCGCCCATGTCCATGATCGGACGCGGCGGCGCCCAGGTCTCGCCGCCATCGGTCGACCGCGAGAGCCCGATGTCGATGTGTTCCTGCAAGTCGCGGGCGGAGTTGTAACGCAGGTCGTAGACCGCGAGGAGAGAACCGTCGTTCGCCATGGCGACCCCCGGGATGCGCGTCGTGTGGCACTCGGCCTCACCCCGCCGATGGATCGGATAGGCCGGCCGAAACGTGGCCGCCCCGGTCGGCGCCACCATCTCGCCGTCGGCAAAAACCAAATGCCGAAATCGGAGTTCCGGACGGGCGAGCAGGCCGGTGCGCGGCCGGAGCGTTCCGACGATCGCGATCTCGTGAGTCCCCGCGGCCAAGGCGCCCGACGCGGTGGGTCCGATCGAGGCAAAGGCCTCGACCGATCCCTCGACGACCGCTCCCATCAACGTGCGGGGCCGGTCGAGACGGAGGGTGAGGTCGAAGAGGGCGTTCGCCTCGTCGACGATGAGCGGGCCAACGACCTCCCGTGCGGTGAGCGGCGGCGGCGGCGGCGCGAGATCTCCATTCAGGGTCACCGCGCCCACCACCATCGTGCTCCGATGCGGGCGAAGTTTGATGGCCAGCGGCCGGTCTTTCAGCGCCGCGGATTCGAGAAGCGTCTCACCGTCGATGGCGAACGCCGTCACCCCCGCCCCATCGCGCACGGCCGAGAAGGCGAAGGGCACGCCGGCGACCAGGTCTGGCGCGGCGCCCCGCAGTTTCCGGGATTCGCCCGCCGGCACGGCGCTCCCCTCGAGGAAGAATCCCCCGCTCGCACCGTCGAAGCCGAAATTGAACCCGTCGCCGAACCAGATCGACGCCGCCGTGCCGTCGATCTCCGACAAGGTCAGGTCGACGGTGAGGGCGAAAGCACCCCCATTCACCGGTCGCTCGAGGAGATAGGGTTTCGTGATAGTGCCGATCGGTGCCGGCGGCGACCACGATGCAGCGAGAGCTTGTTGCAGTGCTAGGGCGAAGACGGTCGTGGGGATACGGATCATGGTGGGCGGGCGGCGTGGAAGCGGACACGGTCAGGTCTCCGTCTCAAACTGGCACGTTCCGAGCCACACCTGCAAACGGCTGACGTTGGTCGGGTACGTCGACCAAACGGGTGCGATCGGCGAACCGCCTTGCCGGAGCGGCGGCGGGTGGCGCGCAGTCCAGGGCACCGGCGTCCCGCGCACCGGCGGAAGATTTGCCTCGCCTCTCTCTCCGGGCTCCGGCGACCCGGCATCATCCCGACCCGAAAGTCGGGACGGGGAGCCGATCCCCCTACGGCACCCCATCGGCAACCTTGAGGCGGAAGAACCCGGGGGAGGTGGCGCGCCAGGCGAATGCTTCGGTGCCGTTGGCCTGCCAGGTGCGGGATTCGAGGACGAGGACGGAGCCGTCGCCGGGATCGGGTTGCCAGGTGGCGAGATCGGGAGAGTATTCGGGCCGCACCCGGACGGACGTGCCCGCCAGGTCGAGGGTGTAGGCGAGACCGGGGCGGCCGTCGGCGAGCACGGGCGCGAAATCGACGACGGCGAAGTCGACGAGCTCGCTGGCCGCGCCCATGAAACGGACGCCGTCGGGAGCTCCCGGGGCGCCGGTGCTTGCGGCGCTCGGCGCCCAGTTGAGCGGATCGGCGTGATCGGGGTTGGTCTCCGGCGCGATCAGGACAAGCGACGGCCCCTCGCCATCGGCGGCCGTCGGCCACGGAAGCTGGTCGTTGTAGGTGAAATTGCGGATGGGATGACCCGCGTGATCCAATAGGGTCAGAAGTTCGCCGTCGTTGCTCAGGTTCCCACCGAACTGCCCGCCCACGGCGATCCCGCTGCCGTTGCGGAACGCGAAGGCCTCGACGTTCTCAACGAGGACGATGCGAGCCCCTGGCCGGAGGAACTGCGTGGTCGCGGTGGCGAAGTCGAAGGTGATACCGGCTCCGCCGGAATCGACGAAGCGGACTCCACTGAGGTCGAGCGTCGCCGTCGGGTGGATGTTCAATAGCTCGATGAACTCGAACTCATCCCGGTCGGTCAAGTCCGCCAGTTCTTCCGCCGGGGTGGTCTCTCCGGGGCGGTACATGATCTCGGAGATGACGAGGTTGGACGCGTCGGCGGGGATGGTATCGATGAGGATGCTTGCGGTGACCGGGCCACTCCAGCGCCCGTTGTTCTCCAGCCGGGCGGTCACGGTGGCGGCGGCGGCGAGATCGATCGGACCCGGGTAGACCATGGCGGAGGGAGACGGCCCGCTGGTGGCCGCGGAGGTGGCGACGAGCCGCGGGAGGGCGAGGGCGTCGGCGTTGTTGGCACTGGAATTCATCACCTGGATGGCCAGGATGTTCGTCCCGGACCGCAGGTCGCCAATGTGGGAGGAGATATCGTAGGGGGCGAACTCGATGGCCTCGGTATCCGCACGGGTCACCCCGGTCGATGAATCCCATTCCAGCGAGGCGGGCCGGTTTTCCGAGGCGACCTCGACCCCGTTGAGATAGGCGACAAACCCGTCCTCGAACTTCATTTCGAGCACCAGGGATGCGGGGAGAACCCCGTCGAACTCGAACGGGACACGGAGATAGGCCGACCCGCTATTCCCCCGCATGGCGGT
>CAZKYJ010000670.1:0-3599 GCA_964556355.1 uncultured Verrucomicrobiales bacterium
ACGGCCGCACCCGGCCCGGATCCAGCAGCCCCGAGTACAGGCGCTGCAGCCCCAAGGGGGAGAGCTCCCGGAGCGGGACCTGTCCGATCGCGGGCCCAAGGTACAGGCGGACGATCGCCTCGTAGCCCCGGTAGGTGGTGGGGCGCACCCGGGTCCGGACATGCCCCAGCCAGTCGGCGAGGTAGGCGCCGGTGCTCGGCCCCTCGGAGGTCTCCACCACCATGGCGGTCGGACACTAGCTCCGCCAAGCCTTGGGCGGCAAGGGATCCCGCGGTGGAGGCCAGGGTCCGTGTCGGCGACGTGAGCTAGTCTGGCCAAGGAAGGAGGGAGGATCGATGCCACGGCGATCGACCGGGTCGCTCGGGACCTGGATGTTCGATAGCCCGATCCGGTACTGGCGCGCCGCCCACCCCGACGGGTGGGCGCTGTATCGGACGAACGATGATGAGGGACCGTTCGGCACCCTCGAGGAGTGGGAGCACGGTGCGTGGGTCGAGGCGGGCCAGGCGATGGATCTGCTCGGCTTGGAGG
Source organism: uncultured Verrucomicrobiales bacterium (assembly GCA_964556355.1). Taxonomy (GTDB): domain Bacteria; phylum Verrucomicrobiota; class Verrucomicrobiia; order Verrucomicrobiales; family DEV007; genus CAZKYJ01. Next base: position 532 of record CAZKYJ010000670.1, read on the forward strand.
GCAAGCCTGTCCGGCCCGAGGAGGCTCAGCGGATGATCGACCTCGGGCTGACGCGATCAGGTTCCTGAGATCCTGACGGCCCGCCCAACCACGAGGCATGATCGAGACAGACCGGCGGGATCCCGCCGTCGCTTCTCTTGACTGGGCGAAGGCGTAGAGGACCACGCTGCCATGAGGACGGAGCGCTCCCATGCGCGAACGTCGCAGGACGCCTCCCTACTCCAGCAACAGTAGTCGGACGGTCTCGGAGCGGCTCGACGTTGGGGCCGCGTCGCTCGATCCGGTAACGCGAAGAGCATCGGCTAGCGGACCCAGAGCTGACCCACCAAGACGCCCCACTGCGGATGGGCCTGGTAGTTCCCCACTCGATCGGAGACGAAGCGGACGTCGAAGGGATTCACGAGTGGGACCATCGCAGCCTGATCGACGATCCGCCGCTCGATCTTCCCCCAGAGTTGCCCGGCGGCCGATCCTGGATCCCCCAGCGTTCGGACCTGCTCGATCATTGCGTCGACCTTGGGGTCGCAGAAGCCGCCCAGGTTCTCCGGCGCGCCGCATTCGAGGGTCGGCATGATGAGGCTCGGATCGCCAGGGAAGTCGGCGAACCAGCCCTGGGGAACCATGTGGATGTGCCGCTCCGGATGCCGATACTCCTCCAGCACAGCTCCGATGTCATCCACGACATGCAGGCTCGGTCGGTATCCCAGCTCCCGCAGGAGTTCGACGAGGTACCGGCCGATGGAGGGTGCCGCTCCGTGAGCGAGGTCTCTTTGCGCCCACACCCCGACGCGGGTCCCAGCCGTCCCCGAGGCGGCCACCAGGGCCCGGGCCCGGATCGGATCGGGCGCGGTCCAGATCTCGGCGGTCCCCGGCCGGCTGGTGTACGGGCAGTAGGGCTCGAACTGAGGGAAGCTGGGTGGGAAGGCCTGGCAGGCCGGGCGGGCCCGCCCCGCATAGATGAGATCCGCCACGAGCTGGCGATCGACCGCGTAGTTCAGGGCCTGCCGGACCCTTGTGTCGTTGAAGGGAGGCACGAAGAGGTTGAGACCCACGAAGACCGTTCCCGACGCCGGATACCGGTACATCTGGCCGGCCTCGTTCGCCATCAGCTCTGGCAGCCGATCGGTGGGAGGTGGACCGAACGTCACGTCCGCCCGGCCCGCAAGGACCTCCTCGACGGCGTGATCGGCGGGGACAGCGAACCGCCAGATGATCCGATCCAGGAACCCCGCCGGCTGGGCGGCCGGGGTCCACTCCTGGAACTCCGGGTTGCGCACGAGCTCGACCTGCTCGGGCGTGAGGCTTGCGATCATGTACGGTCCGGTGGCGGGGAGAGGCTGCGCACCGATCTGCTGATCCGGCGTTCCGGGCGGTACGGCGTAGGCGAAGGAGAGCGCAAGCTTCGTCAGGAACCCGGAGTCTGGCCTCACCAGTCGGAAGGTCACCGTACTGGCCTCGTCGTCGAGGACGATGCCACGAGATAGATCACAGCCTTCCGGTCGGCGAACGCATCGCTCGGCCCCCACGATGGTCGTGTACAGGTCCATCCGAGGGGATCCCGATCGGAACACCCGTTCGATCGCCCGGCGGAAGTCCCCCGGACGCACGGTCTCGCCGTTCGAATAGCGGATCCCGGGCCGGAGCTGGAACGTGTACGCGGTCCCACCCAGCGTGGGTGCAGGCAGCGACCGAGCCAGGTCCGGAACGAGGGTGGTCCCCTCCAGGCCGCCAACACGCTTGAAGGCAACGAGGCCGTCGTTCGTCAGGCTCAGGATGTTCCACTCAGCACCGGAGTAGGCGGTCGCCGGATCGAGCGACTCCAGGTCGTGGTCGACGAGCACCGTGAGACTGCCCCCGAGATGGGCCTCCTCGGCGGCACGAACGCCCACCCACAGGGATCCACCCACGCCAACCGCGCCGACGGTGTGTGCTCCGGCGGCGAAGCTCTCCACATCGTTGGACCCCGGATCGATCCTCGAGACGGTCCCGTCGAGCTCGTTGGCGATCCACACCCGCCCCCCGAGCACCACGAGGCTCGCGGGACCGTCTCCCACCCGGATCGTCGACTCGACGGCGTTGGTCGCCGGATCGATCTTCGAGACGGTGCCGTCGAGGTGATTGGTGATCCAGATGCCGTCTTCGCCGCTGGCGAGCCCGAGGGGTCCGTTCCCGACGTCGAACCTCTCGACCTCGATCCGTCTGTTTGGGTCGATCTTCGAGACGGTCCCGGACCCGTAGTTGGTGACCCACAGGGCGTCGTCGGCGACGACGATCCCGCTGGGCCGGTCGCCGACCCCGATCGATCCCTCCAGCTCGCCGCTCCGCGGTTCGACCAAGGAAACCGAGTCATCCAGAGCGTTCGCGATCCACAGCGCGTCGGCTCGGACTGCGAGCTCCACCGGCCCACCCCTGGCGCCGATGGTCTGGACCACGGAGTTCGTGTCGGCGCTGATCCGAGAGATGGTTGAGCTTCCAGCATTGGCGACCCACACGGAGCCGCCCGCGATCGCGATGGCCGACGGGTCGGCCCCGACCTGGATGGTGTCGACGACAGCCCCGGTGTCCGGGTCGATCCGAACCACGATGCCCCGGTCCGGTTGGGTCACCCACACCGCCCCGTTCCCGGCGGCGAGGGCGCCGGGTCTCGCATCGAGCGGGATGGACCCCGTGATCTCGCCGGTCTCGGGATCGATGATGGCGATTGCGTCTTCGTCGATCTCCGCGACGGCTCCGTCATCGCGGAGCGTGAGCGGCACGGCCGCAGCCGCGATCAAGGCCACCGCCACGGCGAGGGCGACCACCGGATGCCGGCGGGCCAGGCGCAGCGGCGCCGGACCCCGTTGTGGGGCGGGAGCGAGCTCTCGGAACCGGACGGAGGGGTCGCCTTTCTCGGAGGCCAGCCTGAACACCTGGACCGGCTCGGCCAGGCCCCTCAGGTGCAGCCTTCCTCGATCCATGAGCCGGACGCCGTCGACCTTACGGGCCAGGTGGATCACGCCCTGGCTGGCCAGGATCTCGCCTGGCCCGGCATGGCCGCACAGACGCGCCGCCAGGTTCAGCGCGCCGCC
>CAZKYJ010000671.1:0-3595 GCA_964556355.1 uncultured Verrucomicrobiales bacterium
CAACAAGGACACCACCATCGTCGAGCCCAGCAGCGGGAACACCGGCATCGCGCTCGCGTTCGTCGCCGCGGCCAAAGGCTACAAGATCATCCTTACCATGCCGGAGACCATGTCACTGGAGCGGCGCACCCTGCTCGCTCTCCTGGGTGCCGAGCTGGTGCTCACACCCGGCCCGAAAGGCATGAAGGGCGCGATCGAGAAAGCGCAGGAACTGGTCGAAAACACGGAGAACGCCTGGATGCCCCAGCAGTTCAACAACCCCGCCAACCCTGCGATCCACGCCGCCACCACGGCCGAGGAGATCTGGGAAGACACCGATGGTGGAATCGATGTCCTCGTGGCGGCGGTCGGAACCGGCGGCACGGCGACCGGGGTCGGCGAGACCCTCAAGCCCCGCAAAGAGGGGCTGCAGATCATCACCGTCGAGCCGAACGACAGCCCGGTGATCTCGCAGTCGCTAGCCGGCGAAGCACTCACCCCCGGCCCACACAAGATCCAAGGTGCCGGTGCCGGCTTTATCCCTAACAACCTCCACCTCGACGTCGTCGACGAGTGCATCCGCGTCACCAACGACGACGCGTTCGCCATGGCCCGCCGCCTCGCCAAGGAGGAAGGCATCCTCGCCGGGATCAGCACGGGCGCCAACGTCTGCGCCGCCATCGAGGTCGCCAAACGGCCCGAAAACAAAGGGAAGCTCATCGTGACGGTCGGCTGCTCGACCGGCGAGCGCTACCTCTCGACCGCCCTGGCCGACGAGGCGCGCGCGGCAGTCGGTGCGTGAGCCGCCCCCCCCCGGGTCACAAAACAGGTCACCAAGACCCCTCCTCCTGACGGCGGACGCTTGCGGCGTCCGCCGTCAGGGATCGATGGGAGGTGCTAGAGCCGTGCGGCCACCGCATCGGCCATTTCCTTCGTGCCGACCTTCTGGGTGCCCTCGGCACCAGTGAAGATATCCCCCGTGCGGTAGCCGTCGTCGACGGTCTTGCGCACGGCCGCATCGATGGCGTCCGCAGCATCGGCGAGGCCGAGCGAGTAGCGCAACAGCATCGCCGCACTCAAGATCTGCGCAATCGGGTTGGCGATGCCTTGCCCTGCAATGTCGGGAGCCGATCCCCCGCTCGGCTCGTAGAGGCCGAAGTAGAGCCCGTCCCCTTTCGACGCACCAAGGCTCGCGCTCGCCAGCATCCCCAGCGAACCTGCAATCATGGCCATTTCATCGCTCAAAATGTCCCCGAACAGGTTTTCCGCCAGCACCACGTCGAACTCTCGCGGGCGGCGAATCAGCTGCATCGCCGCATTGTCCACATAGAGGTGATCGAGCGCCACATCCGGATAATCCTTAGCGACTTCCGTAACGATTTTACGCCAAAGCAACCCGTTATCCAAAACGTTCGCTTTGTCGATGGAAGTGAGCTTTTTGCCGCGTCCCTGCGCCGCCTGAAACCCCACGTGCGCGATCCGCTCGATCTCGCTTTGCTTGTAAACCATCGTATCGACGGCCGTCATCTCACCGTCGATTTCCTTGGTGAACTTCGGGCTACCGAAGTACATCCCTCCCGTGAGCTCGCGGACGCAGAGCACGTTGAACCCGCCCTCTTTGATATCGTCACGCAACGGCGACGCCCCGGTGAGGCTGGGGAAGCAGACGGACGGCCGCAGGTTCGCAAAGAGACCAAAATGCTTCCGCAACGGGAGGAGCGCCCCCCGTTCCGGCTGCTCGCTTGGCGGCAAAGTCTCCCACTTGGGGCCGCCTACCGATCCGAAGAGGATCGCGTCGCTCGCCTCGCAAGCCGTCAGCGTTTTCTCCGGCAGCGCTTTGCCAGCACCATCGATCGCCGCCCCGCCGACCAGCTCGTGGGAGAACTCGAAACTCGCCCCGTGCTGCCCCCCGGCCTTCTCCAGGACACCCAAGGCCACGTCCATCACCTCCGGGCCGATCCCGTCGCCCGCCAACACTGCAATTCTGAAGTTCTTCATCGGCTGCTTTAATGGGCGGGGCGCTTCGCGCTTGCAACAAATTCTCTCACTTTCCCGAGGTCTTTGATTCCCGGAGACAGTTCAACCCCGCTCGCGACATCAACCATGACCGGACGCACCACCGCCACCGCCTCCCCCACATTCCCAGGATGAAGCCCTCCGGAAAGGATGATCCTCCGATCCGGATGCGCACTCGCGAAGTGCCGCGCAACCTCCCAATCAATGGTCTCGCCAGTGCCCCCGTAGAGCCCGGGCGCAAACGCATCCAGCAATAGATATCGACTTCTAAAGTCGTTTAACCCAAGCAATATATCATGTGATTTTACGCCAATTACGGATATGAAATCAAGCCTCCTGCGCGCGGCGGATTCCTCGTAATCTGGCGTCTCATCGCCATGGAACTGCACCATATCGACGAGTCCGTCGCTCACGGCTCGTTCGACATCGTCGAGCGGCGCATTCACAAACACGCCGATTCGCAGAATCTTCCCGGCAAAGGCGGGCGCCCATTTCGCCGCCGCAGCGGGCGCGACGAACCGTTTGGAACTCGGCCAGAAATTGATTCCGATGGCGTCGGCACCTGCAGCGATCACGCCCTCCGCATCGGAAGCGTTCGTCACCCCGCAGATCTTCACTGCCGTCTCGGCGTTCCCATCCAAGGGTGCGATCACGAGACGCCGACCCCTTTCCGTTTGAAGTCATTGGCCGTCACGTCGAGCAGCGTATCGATCCGGATGGGCAGCACCATGACGCCCCGGACGCGAGCATCGCGGCGCAACTCCTCCCGTTTGTCGGCGTTTGGGGCGTCCATCACATAGACCACGGCGGGCGCGAAGCGGGATCCCCCGCCGTCCCGCACCCCGGTGTAACGATAGGCGGTCTCGATCAACTGGTAGAGGAGTTCCCCCTCGATCTCGGGAAGGTCGAGCCCGAACAGGAAAAGCTTGTAATCGCGCTGGAGCGCCATTTCGAAGCCGCGCGCCGATGTCGGCGCAGAATCGACCACCGCTTCCGTCAGGCCTTCGAGCGCCTCACGAACCATCCTTCGGACCGCCGTGCTCGGGTGGACGACCAGGGCACGCGGCGCCCCGGACGGCGGCGCCGCCACGGCCGCCTCCCGCGGGAGGACGGGCGCCTTCCCCGGCGGCGCACGCTTCTTCGCGACCACCTTTTTCCTGCGCTGCGACGGCCTATTTCGGGGTGCCTTGGCGGCACGTTTTCTGGGAATGTCTGCCATGGACTAGCATACTCGCTCACGTCCCATCTCACAGCCATCACCCTGTTGCAAACCTGCCCTGCGCCCGGATTATCGTGCTAGTTTGGCACGCCGATGAGCACCCCGCCCACTCTCCATCTCCTAATCTCGATCGCCGCGACACTCGGGTTAGTCACTTCCCCCCCTACTGCACGCGCCGACGACGACCCGCCGCCGCCCGCGATCGTTGCACCGGGCGTCACTATCAGCCAGGAGAACCTCGCGAAGATCGCCTTGGATGAACCGATCACGCTGGCTGACGATCTCAGAATCACGCACATGGGCGTCGGCCGGCTGGTCGGCCCGGACGAGGAGCGAAGCAGCTCCAGCGTCGAATTCCGCTTCGTTCCCGCCGCCGAAATC
>CAZKYJ010000672.1:0-3594 GCA_964556355.1 uncultured Verrucomicrobiales bacterium
CTCTACCGAGCCTCGCCGAGCCGCTCTCCGCCGGACTTGAGGGCGGCCGCCACCTCCGCGGCGTAGTCGAAGTGCGGCGCGTCGGCCAGCTCGACAAGGAGAGCCGGTTGTTCGGTGGTGCCGAGGGTAGTTTTCTGCATGATCGCATCTTCTTCTTCGACGCTCAACGCCCCACCCGCAAGCACGGCTTCCCTCGCGGCGACAAATTCCTTGTCCGTGACGGCGAGAACCGGGTTGCCGTCGTCTCCTTTCTCGAAGCCCTTCGATTTCACGACCTTCCCCGGGGCGACGATGACCTCCTTCAAGCTCAAGCCGTCGAAAAGTGCCGTCATCATCGGCTTGGTGAACTCCAGCCAGACCTCCTTCTGTTCTGCGTGCTCCTGCCGGCGCGCTTTCCCGTGCAGATCTGCCTCGAGTCCCAATCCACTCGCGCGGCCGATATCGGTCATCTGCCCCAGGTACAGGATGGTAGCCGTGTTCCCATCCCGAAGCGTCATCGAAAGGAGAGGCGTCGGCGGACCAGCGTCATCTTCGTCCTCATCGTTCGATCCACCGGGTAGGGAGGTCGCCTGACCACTAATCTTCACTTTGTTGATGTCCGGGAAGTAGCGCGTCACGGTCACCCGAATCCTCCCATCGGACAGCTCTTCGATCTCGGGTTTCGAGAAGGCCTCGATTCCGTCATTTTCCTCGCGCGCCCCATTGAGGACGCCAGCCTCGAATTCCTTCAAGCCTTTCTTTCCATCCTTCAGAACACGGGCGGATAGGACCGAGCCGATGGTGTTCCGGGTGATTATTTTTCCCTGACCCGTCGGGGTTCAGCACCGTGGTCTGCTCGAACTCCACGCACCCACCGGTCGCGAGCACGAGCGACAACCCGGCGAGCAGACGAGATTTCACCGCGGGAGAGAGCTGCTGGAAAACGGATCTCATCGACCAGCCGTTGGCACGCTCCTACTTCTCCATGATCCGGAGGTTCCGGAACTTGTAGGTCTGGCCTTTTTCGCCGTGGTGCTGGATACCGATCGGCCCCTTGGAATCGACGTCGTCGTGGAAATCGGTGGTCTGGACACCGTTGACGAAGACCTGGAGGTGGTCGCCCTCGCACTCGATGCGGTAGGTATTCCAGTCGTTGCGCTTGAAGGCCTCGCCCGCCTGCTCGCGGAAGGCTTTGATGGACGCCTCGTCCTTCTTGTCAGGATGGAGCCACTGGCGGCGCCCCTCGTCGTAGAGACCGCCGGACCACTTGCGTTTCTCATCGCCATCGACCTCGGTTTGATAGCCATAGACCTTGTTCGGCTCGACGTTGCAGCGGAACATGAACCCGCTGTTGGCTTTCCCCTCGGGTAGGAGGATCTCGCCTTCGAAAATGAAGTCCCCGTATTCTTTTTCGGTGACGAGGAAAAACTTCTTGTCGCCCGTCAGGTGGATCTCCCCGTCCACGACCTCGGCCGTACCCCATTCGTAGGGGTTCTTCCAGCCCGAGAGATCTTTGCCGTTGAAAAGGACCGTCCAGTCGGCAGCGTCGGCGGCGATACCAATTCCGGCAAGGAGCGTCAAACCGAGAAGCGAGAGAGTTTTTGTCATCCATTTTCATCCTGCCGCTCCCCGTCGCTGTCAATCCCGTCTATACATCCGACCATGCCCAACCACCTGCCTCCCTCCACCGAACTTCCACCGATCGATCGCCTCCGTGCCATTGTCCACATCCTCCGGTCGCCGGGCGGATGCCCGTGGGATATCGAGCAGACCCATGGCTCGCTGGTGGCCAATCTTTTGGAAGAGGCCTATGAGGTGGCCGAGGCCATCCAGTCCGGCGATCCGATCCACATGGAGGAAGAACTCGGTGACCTCCTCCTCCAGGCCGTCATGCACGGGCAGATCGCCTCGGAGTCCGGCTCCTTCGATCTCGATTCGATTGCTTCACGGATCTGCGAGAAGCTCATCCGCCGCCACCCCCACGTGTTCGCTGACGGTGACGCCTCCGACACCGAGGCCGTCCTGAAACGCTGGGACGAGATCAAACAGGAGGAAAAAGGCGGCAAGACACCATCTCATCTCGCCGGCGTGTCGCAGGGGTTGCCGGCACTGATCCGGGCGACCAAGCTACAGAAGAAGGCGGCGAAAGTCGGGTTCGATTGGCCCGACGCCGGGGGGGCGCTGGAGAAAGTGCGCGAGGAACTCGACGAGGTTGCCGACGCCGATGCCGGCGATCTTCCGGAGGAGCTGGGGGATCTCCTCTTCTCCGTTGTCAACCTGACACGCAAACACGGCCTCGACGCCGAGACGCTACTGGCGGCGGCCAACGAAAAGTTTTTCGCACGGTTTGGGAAAATGGCAGACTCGGTGGGCGATCTCGAAGCGGCTCCCCTCGACACGATGGAGAGCGCCTGGCAAGCGGCCAAGCGCAGCCGGTGAGCGGCCATCGATCCCCGGCTGCCGCACGGCGGGTACCGGTCGGCGCACCGCCATCGGCGCCTCCCGTCACCGCGGGATGACCGGTCCGGCCGTCCGCTGTACCTGGCGCCCACCCCGGTTGGCGGAACCCGGCTATCCTGTCCCTCTCCGCGATGGACTCACCCCGCTCAGTCCTTTTTGAGAATAATCGTCGCGAGGGGCGGAAGGGTGAGGCAGACGCTCTGCGCCCGCCCATGGTGGTGGATGGGATCGGCGGGGACTCCCCCGGCATTGCCCTGATTGGAACCGCCGTAGAGCTCGGAGTCGCTGTTGAAGATCTCGTGGTAGTAGCCCCCCTCGGGCACCCCGAGGCGGTAGTTTTCGCGGACGACCGGGGTGGCGTTGACAACGACGAGGAGGGTCTCGTCCTTGTTCAACGAGTAGCGGAGGTAGGAAAACACGCTGTTGGCGGCATCGGAGTGCTCGACCCACTCGAACCCTCCGGGCTCGTGGTCGAGCTCGTGGAGGGCGCGCTCGCTGGTGTAGAGGTGGTTGAGGTCTTTGACGGTCTTCCGCATGCCCCCGTGTTCCTTGTGCTCGGCAAGGTGCCAATCGACGCTCGACTGGTAGTCCCACTCCCGCCACTGGGCGATCTCGCCGCCTTGGAACAGGAGCTTCTTGCCGGGGTGCGTGAACATCCAGCCGTAGAGCATGCGGAGGTTGGCAAACTTCTGCCAGAAATCTCCGGGCATCTTGTCGATGAGCGAACCTTTACCGTGCACGACCTCGTCGTGGCTCAACGGCAGCATGAAGTTCTCGTCGTAGGCGTAGATCATCGAGAACGTGGCTTCGTGGTGGTGGTACTGCCGGTGGATCGGATCCTGGCTCATGTACTGGAGGTAGTCGTGCATCCAGCCCATGTTCCATTTGAATCCGAAGCCGAGCCCCCCCGTGCTGACCGGACGGGAAACGCCGCCCCATGCGGTGCTTTCTTCTGCCACCATGAGGATTCCTGGGAAGCGGTTGTAGCAGACCTCATTGGTGCTGCGCAGGAATGCGATGGCCTCGATGTTCTCGCGCCAACCGTACTGGTTCGGGATCCACTCGCCCTCGGCCCGCGAGTAGTCGCGGTAGAGCATCGAGGCCACCGCATCCACGCGCAGGCCATCGATGTGGTACTGCTCGAGCCAGAACTGG
>CAZKYJ010000673.1:0-3591 GCA_964556355.1 uncultured Verrucomicrobiales bacterium
CAGCTGGCGGAACGAGACGCCCCCGGTGGACTGGTCGTCCTGGGGGAGGTCGCCGACATCGGCCGGCGGGGGTGGGGGAGGCGTGCCGAGCAGCTCCTCGAGGATCCACTTCCCGCGCACGACGGGAGAGGTGCGCAAGGGGAACGAGGTTGCCGTGAGAACCCCGCCCATCCCGAGGACACCTCCGCGCCCCGGCTGCCCGGCGACGGATACTTTCTGGAACTCATCTCCGCTGACGTCGGGGATTCCGTAGTACTCCGCCAGGCGCCGGTCGAGAAAGGTGTAGTCCGCATCGATGAGCCGGAGCAGGCTCCCGTTCTCGCGCACGAGAGCCTCGAAAAATGCCATGCCCTCCTCGTGCATGGCGAAGCGGATGCGCGCGTTGAACTCGGGGAAGCGCCCCTTTTCCGGGCTGGCGGTGGTGACGAGATCGTCGAACCCGAGCCACTGTGCGGCGAACCCGGTGGCCAGCGCGCGGGATTTCGGCGAGGCCAGCATGCGCTCGATCTGGGCACCGAGCACGTTGGCCTCGCGCAGGGTTCCCGAGCGGGCGACGTCAAAGAGCGCGGCGTCGGGCATCGACGACCAGAGAAAATACGAGAGACGCGAGGCGAGCTCGAAATCGTTGAGCGTCCGGATTTCGCCGGGTTCCCCCGCATCCTCCTCGTAGCGGAAGAGGAAGTGCGGCGACAGCAGGATCGCCTTGAAGGCCAGCCGCGCATCGCCGAGCGACGCGTAGCGGCCGATCTCGGCGTCGGAGACAGGACGGCGAAAGGCGCGCGGTAAGAGGTCGGCCACGGCGGCTCTGGCGTCCTCCGGAGACCCGCCGGAGAACACCATTTCCAGCGTCGTCTCGGTGGCGTCGAGGTATTTCTCCATGAGCACCGGCGGGAGGAAAAGGGCGTCGGCGTTGTTGTCGAATCCGGCGCCGCCGGAGCCGTCGGCCGGGAAATCCGCCCCCGCCTCGAAATCGGCGGGGAGATCGAAGAGGTCGCGTACGGTGTTCGAGTACTCGGTGCGGTTGAGGCGGTGGAGGGTGACCCGCCCGGGATCGACGGTGTCCTCGGCGGCCGCGAGCGCCCGCGCGATCCAGGAAGTGATCACCGCCCGCTCCGCATCGGTCGGCTGCGCCTCGTCTTCCGGCGGCATGTCCGCGTAGTGCACCTGGTCCGCCACCGACTCGAGCACGGCGATCGCCTCCAGCGCCGCTCCCAGCGTGTCCATGGCAACGAGGTTGATGTCGGCTTTCGTCTTCGCGCCGCCGTGGCAGCCGAAGCAGTACGACTGAAACAGCGGGCGGACGTCGTTCGCATATGCGACGGCGAGGTCGTCGTTCGCCGCGGCCGGCGCCAGGGATCCGGCGAGGCAAAAAACTAGGGTGATTCGCGAGAGCACGGCGGAATCTACGAACGTCGGGCGGCCGGCCTATCGTTGCGCACGGACGGCCGCGGGCGGTGAAGTCTAGGGACGTGGGGGCGGTGAAATATTTCGGATCGCCTAACCAATGGATTCGAACTATCCTGTGGCTTGCCCGACGAGAACAATTTCTATAGCGAAACCACGGCCGCGCCGAAGACGTCGTTCGACGTGTCGCTGCGCCCGCCGGCGCTCAGCGAGTTCACCGGCCAAGCGAAGGTCAAAGAGCTGATCACCCTGCGGGTCGAGGCGGCCAAGCTGCGGGGCGACGTGCTCGACCACGTGCTCCTCTGCGGCCCCCCCGGACTGGGCAAGACGACGCTCGCCCACATCATCTCGACGACGGTCGGTTCGCAGATCCACGCCACCAGTGGGCCGCAGATCGAAAAGGCGGGCGACCTGGCCGGTATCCTCACCAACCTCCAGGAGGGCGACGTCCTTTTCATCGACGAGATCCACCGGCTCCACCCCTCGATCGAGGAGTACCTCTACCCCGCCATGGAGGACTTCAAGCTGGACATCATCATCGACACCGGCCCGAACGCACGCAGCATCCAGCTCAACCTCCCGCGCTTCACCCTGGTCGGCGCCACGACCCGCGCGGGCATGCTCACCTCCCCGCTGCGCTCGCGCTTCGGTATGACGAACCGGCTCGACTACTACCCGGCGCAAGAGTTGGCCACCATCGTCGAGCGCTCGGCCGGGCTCCTGGAGGTCGAGATCAGAGACGAGGGCGCGCTGGAGATCGCGGGGCGCTCGCGGGGGACGCCGCGCATCGCCAACCGGATATTGAAGTTCGTCCGCGACTACGCCCAGGTGCGGGCGGACGGCGTCATCACGCGGGAGATCGCCGATGCCGCCATGACCTTGCAGGACATCGACCACGACGGGCTCGATGACATGGACAAGCGGATTTTGGAGGCGCTCATCTTCAAGTTCGACGGCGGCCCGGTCGGCGTCGATTCGCTCGCCGTGGCGGTGGGTGAGGACGCCACCACCATCGAAGACATGTACGAGCCCTACCTCATCATGCAGGGCTACCTGAAGCGGACGCCGCGCGGGCGCGTGGCCATGCCGGTCGCCTACCACAAGCTCGGCACCGAACCGCCCATCCGCCCGGACCGAAGCGTCCAAGGTGAGTTCCTCTGATCCGCGACCGAACGATGTTGGAATCTCTCGGCCATCTCCGCGACAAGCTCGGTGCCCCGGAATTCCTCACTCTCGTGCTGGAGCCCGTCCTCTTCTGGGGCCCCTTCCTCGGGCTGCTCGCCTTCTTGGTAGCACTCGTTTTCAAGGAGTCAAAATCACAGAAGTTCGGGCTCTTGGTCATCGTCCTCTCGTGCGCCACGGCGGTGCCGCTCGCCCACGTCTACGGGCTGGCGGTCGGGCACTTCAAATCGTTGACCGGTGCCGAAGGCGCCAAGCTGGTCGATGCGCAGCTCGCCCGGCTCGACCAGTGGCAGTACGGGTTCTTGGCCGTGGCGGCGCTGGCCGTCCTGGCGCTCTTCCTCGGCAAAGGAGGAAAAGCGGGGCTCTGGCTGACCGTGCTCACGGTCGTGGCGACCTCGGTGGTGGTCGTGCTCGGGCTCTGGCTTTTCCTGCACTCGTCCGCGATCGCCCATCCCGGGGCGTCACCGGGCTCCGTGTGACGGAATTGCCATGTTGATTTTGCGCGACCGACTTGCGCGTGCTGCCACCTTCGGGCACGGAGAAGAACTCAGTTCGCTTTTTGATCCCATGCTTGAGCCCGAAGACTTTGCCCGCGTCCGCGACGAATACCTCGACACCTTCGACGAGGAGCTGGAGATGGAACTCCACGATTTTTCGCAGGAGAACCCGTCCGATGAGGCGGCCAGCGACGATCCGGCGGCCTTCCGGCGCCAGTATTTCCGCGAGCTGCACCGGCTGCAGGTCGAGCTGGTCAAACTGCAAGACTGGGTGGTCGCCCACAAAAAGAAGATCGTCGTGCTCTTCGAGGGCCGGGATTCGGCGGGCAAAGGAGGCGTCATCACGCGCCTCACCCAGCGGCTCAACCCCCGGGTCTGCCGGGTGGCCGCGCTGCCGGCGCCGAACGACCGCGAGAAGACCCAGTGGTACTTCCAGCGCTACGTCACCCACCTGCCAGCGGGCGGCGAGATCGTCCTTTTCGACCGCAGTTGGTACAACCGGGCGGGC
>CAZKYJ010000674.1:0-3589 GCA_964556355.1 uncultured Verrucomicrobiales bacterium
GGCGCTACCTGCATATCTACATCAACGGAGTTTACTGGTGGCTCTACAACGTCGTCGAGCGTCCTGATTCCGGGTTCGCCGAGAGCTACATCGAGGGAGCGGTGCGCGAACTTTGGGAAGGGCAGAACTCGGGCAGCCCGATCAACGACGCGACCAATCTCAATACGTGGAACGGCTATCGCGCCGCCGTGGCACCGATCTCGACGGCGGGCACCGACTCCCAGCGTGACGCGGTCTTTTTGGCGGCGTGCGGTTTCAACCCGGACGGGACACGCAACGCTTCGTTCCCTATCTGGTGTGACCCGAGCAACACGGCGGACTACTTTATCGTCAACTGGTACGTCGGCAACAGCGACTGGCCGAACAAGAACTACTACGGCGGGATCGATACCCAGCCAGGGCGCACCGGCTACAAATACTTCATGTGGGATGCCGAATGGTCGCTCTTCTTGCGGTCGAACACCAGCTACAATCGGATCACCGACTACCGGGGGATCGCGGATCCTAACGATGACCTGGAGGAGAGCCCCGAGTACCGCCTGCGTTTCGCTGACCGCGCCCACCGCGCCCTTTTCAACGCTGGCCCCTTCACGCCGGCGAACGCGCGCGCTCTCTACGAGGAGGTGACGGCGCAACACGCGAGCATCCTCGTTCCCGAGGCCGCCCGCTGGGGCAACCAGCACGGGCAGGAGCGCTCGGTCAGCGACTGGCAGGCCGAGTACGATCGTATCCTCCGCGACTGGTTCCCCGTCCGAGCCGAGATCTTCCTCGACTCGCTCCGGGCGGCCGAGTTGTACCCGCCGATCGATGCCCCGATCTACAGCCAGCACGGCGGTCCGGTGCCCGAGGGCGGCGGGCCGTCCCTGATCGTCCCCACCTCGGTCAGCCAGATCTACTACCTCTTCGGGAACTCGGATGCCGACCCCTCCGCCTTCGCCCACCCGCTCGACCCCCGTCTCGTCGGCGGCGGCATCAATCCGGGGGCCAGCTTGCTTTCGATCGACGGAGGCGGCGGAGGCCCGGCCACCACGTTCTACATCCGCACCGGTGATGAATGGAGCTATCTCGACGACGGCTCCGACCAGGGGACGGCATGGCGCAGCCCGGGCTTCGATGATAGCGCGTGGGCGACGGGCCCGTCCCAGCTCGGCTACGGTGACGGGGACGAGGCGCAGGTCGTGGGATTTGTCGACAGTGACCCTGTCGCTGCCGGAGTGCAAAGGAATGCCACCACCTACTTCCGCACCACCGTGGAGATTGCCAACCCGTCCGCCTTCGCCGACTTCACCCTCGGCTACGTCTTCGACGACTCGATCGCCATCTACGTCAACGGGAACGAGGTCGTGCGGCGGAACCTTCCGGCCGGAGCGACCTTCGACACCTACGCCAGCGGTAGCAGCGGCGACAACGCACAAGGCTCGGCCACGCTCGCCCCGGCGGACTTCGTCGCGGGGACGAACACGATCGCCGCCGAGATCCACCAGGACGGCCCGGGCAGTTCGGATATCAGCTTCGATCTCTCCCTCACGGGGAACCCCGCCGGCGGAGGCGATACCCATGCGTCGGATCCCTTGGTTCTCGCCGAGCCAGGGTGGCTCTACTCGCGGTCTTACGACGCCAACACCGGCGAGTGGAGCGCGCTGAACACGGCATTCTTCAGCATCGATGCCGTCCCGGCCGATGCCAGCAACCTCGTCATCTCGGAACTCCACTACCACCCGGCCGAGCCGGTCACTCCCGCCGAGGTCGCCATCTCGACCGACCGGGACGACTTCGAGTTCGTGGAAGTGATGAACGTCGCGGACCAGGCGGTCGATCTGACCGGGGTACGCTTCGCTCTCGGGATCACCTTCGCGTTCGCCGAAAACACCCTGATTCCGCCCGGGGGGCGCCTCGTCGTGGTGAAAGACCGGGACGCCTTTGAGGCGCGTTACGCGGGCAAGCTCGGCGGCGCCCAACTCGCCCGGGATACCGCCGGTGGAAGCGAATACGACGGGCGGCTGAGCAACGATGGCGAGCGCCTCGTCCTGCTCGACGCCACCGGGGGCACCATCCGCGATTTTGTTTACATCGACCGGCTACCCTGGCCGCCAACGGCGGATGGGGGAGGGCCCTCGCTTGTGCTCAAGGCACCGGCGGTCCCCATCCCCGACCACGGGCTGGCGGATAGCTGGGCGGCGAGCGCCGAAGCGGGTGGATGCCCGGGCGGCGCCGCCGCCTTCGGATTCGTGGGCGATCCCGACGCCGATCTCGACGGCGACGGATACAGCGCCTTCCTCGAGTATGCGCTCGGCACGAGCGACGAGCTTCCCGGTGCTCCCGGCTACGGGGTGGGAACCGGCATCTTCGCCGTGGACGATGGGTCTGATGAGTACCTCACCCTCAGCTTCCGCCGGAACCTTCAGGCTCAGAATGCCGTGGCCATCACCCCCCAGATCAGTTCCGGTCTCACCGCGTGGACGGGCGTGCCCGCGCTCGTCTTCGTCTCAGAAACCGACAACGGTGACGGCACGACCACGGTGCTCTACCGCAGTGCTCAGCCCGTCACGGCCGGCATCCGCCAGTTCGTCCGGCTCATAGTAACGCAATGAATGCGATCACGTTCCAAAAAATCGATTGCAATCTTGTGCCGGTTCTGTCACGGAAATAATCAGACATGAAACCCTTCCTCTTTGTCGCCTCGATCGGTCTTCTTGCGACGGCTATCTCGTCTCCAGCCGCCATCATCAGCTGGGGCACCGTCGGTTCCAATATCCAGGTCGGCGACCTCATCACCACCGGCAGCCCGTTTTCCGCCCTCAACGGCGGCAATGACACCGGTTCCGGGATGTTGACCATCGGAGACAACGTCTTCACCCCCGGCCCGCTGAGCGGAGCGGTCACTGGCAGCGTCAGTGCTGCTACCGGTACATTTTACTCCCCAGTCAGCGGAAACGCGAATCTCGACACCATTCTCGATAGCCATACCTGGATCACGGGTGCCAATCCGGATGGCCGGGGGCGGATCGATATCTTGGGCCTGACGATCGGCAATACCTACGAACTGCAGATCCTTTCGGTCGGCGACGACCGTAGTTGCTGTGCCACCCGCACCCAGTTTTTCGATGACGGCAACGGCAACATCAGCGGAGCGCTGGCGCGCGGCACCGGCGACTGGGTCGTCGGGACGTTCGTGGCGGGCGCTACCACGGAATCGGTCTTCGTGACCGGGGAAAACGACCCCGGCATCAGCGGCTATGTCGTGCGTGACCTCGGGGTGGTTCCGGAACCAGGTGGTGCCGCCCTCGCGCTCCTCGGTGCCGCGACCTTTGCCCTCCGTCGCCGGCGCTAGGCCGACCGTGTCCTCCCAGTCGTTTTTCGCGGGGCGTGGTCGGCGGCGATCACGCCCTTTTTTTGTCCGCACCCCACCATTCAGACCCCCAGTAACCCCCAAGAAACAACCCCCATGAAACCCGCTCTTCGCAACCGGCTCCTCGTCGCCGCACTGATCCTCACCCCCTTCGCTTCCCCGGTGGCCAAGGCTGCCGAGATCACTTGGGAAACCCCGTTTGTCGTTACCGCGGCAACCGATATCTCCAACCAGATCGAC
>CAZKYJ010000675.1:0-3585 GCA_964556355.1 uncultured Verrucomicrobiales bacterium
CGGCGGGGGCAAAGAAGAATCCTGTCCACCATCGCTCATCACAGTCAACTTACACTTGTAAGCCACATGTTGGATTACATCCGTAATCCAGTCAAGAAGAAGTTCGGCCACCTGGCGCCGGTTGCTGGCGCGGGCGGATGGCCGCACTGTCGGCGCGATGTTTGTTGTCACCCACGCGCTTTCCCCGGTCGTCTTGGCTGGGGCGGTCGATGCCTACCGTCTGGAGGTCACCGGTGAGCGGTGGTTGCGGCGGCGACAGTATGTCGGGATCGCCGTGGCGGGCGCGTTGCCGGATCTCTTGTGGCCGCATCTCTCCCTGGCGGCACGTTACAGCAGCCCGACGCACACCGTTTGGTTTTTGGGGGTCGTGGCGGTGGTTGCGGCACTCTGGGGCGGGCGCTTCGTCGATGGGAGGCGCCCGGGACTGGCGGCCACGCTCATGACCTTGGCCTGCGGATGGCACCTGTTCTGTGACGCGATCGCCAACGGCATCTGTTGGGGCTACCCGTTTTCGCGGGACGTGATCGGGGTGAAGCTGGTGCCCTACCGGTGGTGGCTGGGGTTGGATTTTATCTGTTTGGTGGTGACCGCTTCCCTCGCCGCGTGGCTGCGGTGGCGCGACGCCCGGATCCGGGGAGTTTTGTGACCGTGCCGCGTGCCGCGCACCGCGCACCGCGCACCGCGTGCCGCGTGCGGGCACTGCCGCCCCCTAGATGCGCAGCGTCTCGCCGAGGAAGCCGGTCAACTCGTAGTCTTCGACTTCTTCGGGGTAGGTGCGCTTGATGTCCTTGAGCATTTGGATGGCGACTTTCTCGCCGAGGAGGATGCCCTCCGTCCCGTCGGTTCGCCAGTGGACGCCGGCGAGATTTCGACCGATGGCGATGTTGTTGGCCAGCTTGTTCAGCTCGCCTTCCACCGTCAGGTTGGCCGAGCCGGAATACGGGCGGAGGGCGGTGCCATCGGAGGCAGGATCGACCTCCACGGGTGCCGGGAGGACGTAGTCACCATCGAAGAGCGCTTTGAGGACGGTGACGCAGGCGCCGGCGATGACCGCATGGCCTGCGGGGTAGGCGGGATGCGTCGGGGATCCTTCGGGATAGGCCATGGGGAGGAAGTAGGAGCCGCCCTGGTTGAGCGCGACCGCTTCGAGGATCGGCGAAGCGAGGAGTTCCTCGTGGATCGCATCGCTGCGCGCGCCGGACCGGGTGAAATGGACGCACCCACCGAAGGCCTCCGGACGCAGGCGGCGGTGCACCTGCCACTTCTGGTGCCATGCGGCTTTGAGTCCGAGCAGTCCTGCCTCGGCGACCAGCGAGAGGATCTCGGCCGCACCGAAGGTGACGAAAGCGCCCTGGTTCTGGATGAACGCGTAGGGGTTACGCGTGTCCAGCGGGGCTCCGATCCCGAGGAGGATGAGCGCGGCTTGGAGGTACGACTGGTAGGTGTAATCCGTGTGTACGTATTCCCCGAGGTCGCGCGCGGTGGTGATGTAGCGCGGGACCGGATCGATCTGGTTCTGCCCGCTCGGGCTCGCCCCGTTCTGGATGGCCAGCCACTCCGCGGGGTCGACCATGTGGTCGTCGCCCACCTTCGGGACACGGTAGCGCTGGGTCAGGGTAGCGGAACCCTGGGGACAATCGAGGAGGAGGAACTGGGAAACGTAGTTGCCGAAAAGGTCGCCCTTGAAAGAGCCCCTGAAAAGGGTTCCCGGCGTCACGGCACCGCCGGACTTCGGACCGCGGAAATCGGAGAAGCCATTGAGCTGGGCGACGGCGTACGCGGCGATGGGATCGGAGGCGTAGCGGTCGAAAGCCACGTCGCGCGCGAGGGCATGCAAGTAGAGCTCCCCCATCTCGGCGGCCTGTTCGGCGCTGGAGAACCGCGGGGCCGGCGGCATCGGGAAAGAGTGGGAGTCGGCGCCAACCAAGGAAAAGGCGAGCGAGGCTTGGGGGTTGGCCAGCAGGCGGTTCCCCCCCAGCGGCACCGCGCTCCAATCGGCCGTCGCCTGGGTCTCCAAAGCGCGCAGGAGCGCGGCGTAGGCGGCGGCATCGACCTCGCCAAGACTGTTGTGGGGAAGCGCTTTGGTGAACGAGCCGGCGTAGCCGGGGAGCGAGGTCTCGTCGCCGTTGGAGATGTTGTTGGGATCCGGGAGGGAGGTCTGCTCCTGCGCCGCCTGCTGCCGGATGTTCTTGGCGGCCGCCATGCGCAGGCCGTACTTGTTCCGCTTCCCGAGGGAGTTTTGCTTCGGTGCGGCCAGGGCGCTGCCGCGGCTAACGGCGAGAATCGAGCCGGCTGCAGCCAGGGCGCCCGCGCGTCGGAGGAATCCGCGGCGCGACGTCAACTCACGGGGGGCAAGCGGGGAGAGATCGGAGAACTGGTCGGAGAGTTTCATGGTTCTGGGTAGACGTGGTTGGAAACGGAAATATTCGAATGGCAGGGATGTGGGGAGCATCGCGGATGCCGGGTGGCACGAACTGGCCACCACCCACCTCCGGTCAGCGCCCCGCAGGGTTTTCGAACCACACCACGCCAAGGTTGGCCGCCTCCTCGCAGGTGAGGAGGTCGAGGTCGCCATCGGCATCGAGATCGAGCAGTTCGATGCGGTCGAATTTCTGCTTGCGGCCCCCCGAACGGATCGCCGTGGCCGGCCAATCCCCCGAGCCGCCGGACAGCCACCAAACGGGGGCGATCTCGGGGTGTTGCTGGGAATTGCACGTGAGGGCGATATCGAGGGCGCCATCGCCGTCGATATCGCCGAGGGCCAGCGCCTTGCCGTGCCGGGCACCGCCGGGCAGGGGGATCTCGCTGGGGCTCCACCCGCCCTCGTCCTGACGAAACCACAAGATCACGCCGTCCCGCGTGGCCACCACGATGTCCTCCCACCCATCGGCATCGAGGTCACCGGTGTCGGCGAACATCAGTTCGTGGTCGGCGCCCCCGAGGCACTCTGCCGTGGCCAGCGAACCCTCGGTGAGCCAAAGCCCCCGCCCATTCCCTTTCCGGTCCGTCCAGTAAAGGGCGTTGCCGCGGGGCGTGGCGACCTCACCGATCGACATGATCCAGCCGACGTCCTTCTGTGCGCCCGCCTGGTAATCGATTCCGTGGCCCCGGGCAGACGTCTCCAACGTGGCGCCCTCACCCTTGGCGCCAAAGACCAGGACCTCTCCCATGGGAAATGCGAACATCGCCTGCTGCCCGGATCGGATCTTCGTCCGCGTCCAAGCCGCAGGATCTTCCCATTCGCTAACCGGCGCGTGGTGGATATACACCGCTCGCTCTCGCCCTTCACACGAGGTCGCTACGTTGATGCCATCCGATCCGCGGACAAGAAAGACCGCATCCTCGACGGCGGGTGTTGTCCCGATCGTCACGGCGGGCCAGGGCACTTTCGCCATTGCCGGTCCCGGGTTGCGGTAGACCCGCGTCACCCCGGACTCCTCCCAGCCCGTCACGATGTCGGGACGGCCGTCGCCATCGAAGTCGGCGAGCCGGACACCATCCGCGCCGCGCATCGTCGATGAGCCGGCTTCGACGGCGTGCATGTCCCAGTCCGCCAACGCCGGCGGGACGGCCGCGAATATCAGA
>CAZKYJ010000676.1:0-3578 GCA_964556355.1 uncultured Verrucomicrobiales bacterium
GGGGTTGGGAAATCCTACATCCTCCGTCGTTTGGGCGATAGGCCCGCCCTCGGATTCCACCTTCCGCGCCCGTGCGACGAACGCCCCCTCGTGGTTGTGCAGAGCGTGAAAATCGCGCGGGCTGCCGTCTTTCTTTTCCGCCACCCTGCCACCGTAGGAAAGATCCTCCGCCTCGTGGCTCAGAGCGGTCAGACATCCCGGCGTCATCACGCCACGAAGACCCTGAACTTGCTCTGCGAACTGAGCCGGGCAGCCCGCCCCGCCCCCTTCGCCGTGCGGGAGCAGGGGGTTCTGCAGGCGGTGTGGTCGCTCGGGCTCCGGGCGCAGCGGCCGGAGCTCGCGCTCGACCTTATCGCCCTCCTCGCCCGGTGGCTCCCCGATGCCGCGGTGCACGTGGAGGCCGAGCCGCGCCAGCACCTCCGCTGGTTGCAATCCCGCTCGACCGGGCGGAGCCGGCTGGATGGGGTGTCTCCCGAAGAAGTGCGGGAAGAACTCCCGATCGGGGCAACACTACTGGAAGCCACCCTCGCACGCTGGATCGAAGCCGTTCCGCACGCCCGGCTCATCCACGTCCGGAACCATCCCGGCAGCGATGCGGAAACCCTCGATCTGATCACCGACCTCATCGGCACATGCCGCCAGCCGCCGGACGCCCGCAGGCAAGCTCCGGGCGACGGCACGCGCCCCGCCCCACCCGCAGTGACGAATCCGGGGGAACCGTTGGCGAGCTAGAACAGGAAATAGAGAAACGGATTGAACCCCTGCCAAAACAGGACGCAGAGAGATCCGGCCAGCAAGGCGATCGAGACGAGCACCTTGGCCGGCGTTAGCACCTCGAGGATCTGCACCGTCCGGGGCATCGCCCAGGTCGCGATCGATGCCATGATGAACGCCCCGATATTGAACGGGGTGAACACTTGAGCCGACTCGAGCGGGACGGTGGTGGCACCCCCACCCAAGCCGAACATCGCGGCGAGATAACGCTGCGCCACCCCGAACGTTTCCGCCCGGAAAAACACCCATGAGACCAGGACGATCGCGAACGTGAGAGCCACGCGCATCGGGGATGGTAGCCGCGCGTAGAACGAGTCCTTGCCCATCAAACGTTCGAACGCGAGCCAGAGGCCGTGGATCATTCCCCAGACCACAAACGTCCACTGCGCGCCGTGCCACAACCCCCCGATCACCATGACCGTCAGCAGGTTGACGTAGGTTCTTCCACTGCTCCCACGATTCCCTCCCAGCGGGATGTAGAGGTAGTCACGCAGGAAGCTGGACAAAGAAATATGCCAGCGCCGCCAGAATTCGGTAATGCTCTTGCTCTTGTAGGGCGAGTTGAAATTTTCCGGGAAGACGAACCCAAACATGCGGCCGAGCCCGATGGCCATGTCGCTGTAGGCTGAGAAGTCGAAATAGATTTGGAACGCGTAGGCCATCACGCCAAACCAGGCCGCCGGCGCGCTCAGCGCACCGTCCCCGGCAGCGAAACAGGCGTCGGCAATCGTCCCCATCGGGTTGGCGAGAAGGATCTTTTTGGCGAAGCCTAGATTGAAGCGTGCCAGCCCCATGGTGAACCCTGGGGCGGTGTGCTGGCGCTCGCGGAGCTGGTCGGCGACACTGCCGTAGCGGACGATCGGCCCTGCCACCAGCTGCGGGAACATACTCACGTAGCAGGCGAAGTCGGTGAAATTCCGAGCGGGAACCGCGTGCCCCCGATACAGGTCGATGCTGTAGCTCATCGACTGGAACGTATAGAAACTGATCCCGACCGGCAGGACGATCTCGGCCAAGAACGCGGGGACGGCAATGGGATCGCCCCCGAAAAGTGCGACAACCCCAGAAGCGGTGGACGCTGCGAAACCGGCATACTTGAAGAACGCGAGCACCGCAAGATTGACTAACACAGACACCCCGACACCCCATTTCCGCTGGTTGGCCGAAGCCCCATCGGCGGAGATCGCCTTCCCGCAGTAGTAGTCGATCACCGTCGAAAAAAGCATCAGCAGGGTGAACCACGGGTTCCACCAGCCGTAGAAAACATAGCTCGCGAGTGTCAGGACGAGATGCTTGCCGGCCCGCGGCGCCGCGTAGTAGCAGAGCAGCGCCAGCGGCAGAAAATAGAAGACGAAGATGTGTGAGCTAAAAACCAC
This sequence comes from uncultured Verrucomicrobiales bacterium, assembly GCA_964556355.1. GTDB lineage: Bacteria > Verrucomicrobiota > Verrucomicrobiia > Verrucomicrobiales > DEV007 > CAZKYJ01. The sequence continues at coordinate 2,151 of CAZKYJ010000676.1, forward strand.
GTTGCGTCAGGAAACGGAACCGAATCGAAATGGCCCGGAACATGGTCGGCACGCCCCCCGACCGCAAGCGGATTACTTCAGCCGGTCGTTGGTAGCCGCCAGCATCGCCCCTGTCGACGGTTCCGACAGGCGCGAAAGAACTGCTAGTGTTTCGGCTGCGTGATGAAAGGCGCCCGGAGGTAGATCGGTTCGATGGAGCCGCCATGCCCCTCGCCGCCCGGGGCGTGGTCCGCCAGACGGCACGCATCGGGCCAGGCGAGCCCGACGCCCGAAAACGGCGCGATGGGATCGAAGGTCACCACCGCTTCCCCCGCACGGCTTAGATCCCGCACTTTCGCCCCGATGGCGACTCGGTCTCCAAGCTCGACAGCGCGGTCGCTCCTCCTCGCGACGACTTCGATAAGGAAATAGCCACCCCGTCGCGCATCGCCACAGAGCCAGTAGTCATCCGCGTCGATCGCGGCGGCTCCGGCGGAGGGAGCCCCGACAACCGGGATTCCCGCGGCGAGCCCGAGTGCCTGCGCAGCGGCAATACCGACCCGGATTCCCGTGTACGATCCCGGCCCCGTACCGACGATAACCCGCCCGCCCTGCAGGGCCGCGATCCCGCCCCCATCGTTCAGAATGCGGTGGAGCGGAGCAAAAAGCTGCGAGTTGTGCGACCGGTCGGATACGAACGTCTCGTTCGCAACGTCACCGTTCGCCCCCCGGAATGCCACGCTACCGGTGCGGGTCGAGGTATCGATCGCCAGGACGGGGTTCATCGCACCCCGACCGCTCCGGTTGCTCCCTCGTGGCGGAAAATGAGGCGGGAGCCTGGCGATTTCTCGACGATCTCCCACCACTGCGTCCCCGGCGGAAGCAGTTCGGCAAACTTTTCCGCCCACTCGACAACGACCACCCCGCCGGCGGCGAGGTACTCGTCCCAACCGATCTCCTCAACGGCGTCGGCGGAATCGAGCCGGTAGAAATCGAAATGGTAGACCGTGGGCCGCCCCCCGTCCCCCGAGTATTCGTGGACGAGGCCAAAAGTCGGACTGCTCACCCCGGCCGGATCGCCGCCCAGTCCCGCCACCAAGCCCTTGACGAAATGGGTCTTCCCGGCTCCGAGATCTCCGCAAAGGCCGAGGCAGTGGCCGGCGGCCAGCCCGTGGCCGACGGTGGCTCCGATCTCCTCGGTCTCCCGGCTTGAACGTGATTCGAATGTTGGCATGCCCCGAAATCGTCCGGGCCGGTTCGGTCCGCCCGCCCGCCCCGCTACCGTAAGCCGGGCGCTTGGCTTTTGGCCTCGCTGATATCGACCTTGAGTTTCTTGATCCGCTCTTCCAACGCACGGATCTCGGCGTCCGGCGCGCCGTCCCGCCGCTTTTTGATGATATCGACCTCCATGCGACCCAGCTGCACTACCCAGATGCCGATCTTTCTACG
>CAZKYJ010000677.1:0-3574 GCA_964556355.1 uncultured Verrucomicrobiales bacterium
GACATCGCGGTGGCCGAAGCCCTCCGCCTCGGCATCCCGATCGTCGCCCTCGTCGATACGAACGCCGACCCGGACGTCATCGACTACCCGATCGCCTCCAATGATGACGCCATCCGCTCGATCCGCATCATCCTGCAGAACCTGATCGATCCGGTCATCGCCGCGACGGAAGACCGCCGCGCGAAAGCCGGAAAAAGCTAGATCTGATTCTTTCCCTATCGAGGCGCGCGGATCGAAAGTCGATCCGCGCGCCGTTTTCTATCAGCCAACCACCATCTCACACAACCAACCGACCTAGACAACACTCATGGCCGCCATTACCGCCCAAACGATCAAGCAGCTCCGCGACAAAACCAACGCCGGGATGATGGACTGCAAAGCCGCCCTCACCGAAGCCGGGGGTGACCTCGAAGCCGCCGAAACCCTCCTCCGCAAAAAAGGCATCGCGGCGGCCGGTAAGAAGGCCTCCCGCGAGGTCAAGGAAGGCGTGATCGACGCCTACGTCGGCGGCGAAGAACGCGTCGGCTCCCTCGTCGAGATCAACTGCGAGACCGACTTTGTGGCCAAGAACGAGAACTTCACGAACTTCACCGCCACCGTCAGCGAGCACATCGCCAAGGCCGGTGCCGGTGCCGACTCGGTGGAGGCGCTGGCCGCCACCGCGTTCGGCGACTCGACCCTCGAAGAGGGCGTCAAGGCCAAGATCGCCGAGCTCGGTGAGAACCTCGTGCTCAAGCGCTTCGTCCGCTACGCCATTCCCGAGGGCACCGAGGGCGGCATCGCCAAGTACATCCACCTGGCCGGAAAAGTCGGCGTCCTCGTGGAGGTCGCCTGCGACAAGGCGGAAACGACGAAGGCCGACGCATTCCAAAGCTTGGTGAAAGACATCACGCTGCAGATCGCCGCCGCGCACCCGCTCTGCGTCTCGCGCGACGAAGTCGATCCCGCGCTCGTCGCCACCGAAAAGGAAGTCTTCGCCGAGCAGGTCAAAGGCAAGCCCGAGAACATCGTCGAGAAGATCGTCGCCGGGAAGTTGGACAAATACTACTCCACGGTCGCGCTCCTCGAGCAGGGCTACATCAAAGATCCGGACAAGACGATCAGCGACCTCCTCGCCTCGGTCGGCAAGGAGCTCGGGGACACCCTGACGGTCAAGCAGTTCACCCGCTACGCCGTCGGCGAAGTCGTCGGCTGATCGCCGGGCGCGAAACCGCAATTTGGAAGGCCGCCCCCGCGATGTTGGGGGTGGCCTTTTTTGTTCGCCGCCGGATGGCACCCCGGAGTAAGCTCGGCCGACAATCCCATGAGAACCCTTGCCACCACCGCCGCCCTCGCGCTTCTTGCGACGTCCCACGCCGCCGAAGACATTCTCCTCACCGACTTCGAGTCCGACTCTTTCGCTCCTTGGATCGTGGAAGGCACCGCTTTTGGCTCCGGCCCCGCCCCGGGTGCCGTTTCCGGCCAGATGGCGGTGGCCGGATTCCGAGGGGACGGGTTCGCCAATTCCTTCCACGGCGGCGACGACGCCACGGGAACGCTCACCTCCCCTCCGTTCACCATCGAGCGTCCCATCATCAACTTCCTCATCGGCGGCGGCGGATGGGCTGACGAGACCTGCATCGACCTCGAGGTCGGCGGTCTCACCGTCCGCACCGCCACCGGCCCGAACACCGCGGCCGGAGGGTCCGAAAACCTCGGCTGGCACTCGTGGGATGTCGCCGAGTACGCCGGCGAGGAAGCCCGCCTCAGGATCATCGACCAGCGCCAGGGCGGCTGGGGGCACATCAACATCGACCACATCACCCAGTCCGAGAATCGTCTCCAGGCCCTTCCCGCGACCCGGACGTTCACCGCCGAGCAGCGCTACCTCCACCTTCCGGTAAAAACCGGGAACCCCAAGACCCGGTTGAAACTCCTCGGTGCCGACGGGCGATCCCTCCGCGAGCTCGATATCGAGCTGGCCGCCGCCGGCGATGTGCCCTCCCTCACCGCCGCTCTCGAGCTGGCTCCCTGGAAGGGCCAAGAGCTCACCCTCGACGCCGGCCCGATCGCCGGCGGCGCCGAGACTCTCGCGTCCCTGACACAGTCCGAATCCCTCCCCGGGGCCGATGGCATCTACCGGGAGCAGCACCGCCCGCTCTTCCATTTCACCTCGAAGATCGGCTGGCTCAACGACCCGAACGGGCTCGTCTACCAGGACGGTACCTGGCACCTCTACTACCAGCACAACCCCTACGGCTGGAACTGGGGGAACATGCACTGGGGCAGCGCCATCAGTAGCGACCTCCTCCGCTGGGAGGAACTCGGAGACGCCATCTTCCCCTGGTCCGACTGCGTGGGGGCCGCCTTCTCCGGTTGCGCGGTCATCGACCACCAGAACACCTCTGGCTTCGGGACGGGGGATACGCCCCCCCTGGTCGCCGCCCTCACCGACACGGGGGCGGGCGAGGTGCTGGCCTACAGCCTCGACAACGGGCGCACGCTCACCATGTACGAGGGCAATCCGGTCATCGAGCACCGTGGTCGCGATCCGAAGATCATCTGGCACGGCCCCACCGAGCGCTGGGTCATGGCGCTCTACGACGAATTCGAGGACAAGCGGTGGAACGCGTTCTACTCGAGCCCCGATCTGAAAGAATGGACGCTGGAGAGCCGGCTAGAAGGCTACTTCGAGTGCCCGGACCTGTTCGAACTGCCCGTGGATGGAGATCCTGCGAAGACCCGCTGGGTGACCTACGCGGCGGATACGGAGTACGCCATCGGCTCCTTCGACGGGAAGACCTTCACACCCGATCACGGGGGCAAGCACCGCGTCTGGCACGGCAGCATCTATGCCGCCCAAACCTACGACAACTCCCCGGACGGTCGCCGGATCCAGATCGGCTGGGAGCGCATCGATTTCCCGGGGATGCCCTTCAACCAGCAGATGAGCGTGCCCGTCCAGCTGACACTGCACGAGACCCCCGACGGCATCCGCATGCGCGCCAACCCGGTGGCCGAACTCGCCACGCTGCACGGCGCAGCGGCCGACACCCCCGATCTCGCCCTGACCGACGCGACCGAACAGATCCACCCCGGCGGCGACGCCCTCGACATCTCGCTGGCCGTCGCGCCGCGCGAGGGCGCGACGGCAACCCTGCGGGTCCGCGACCTGGTCGTCACCTACGACGTGGCTCGCTCGGAGCTCACAGCTGGAGATGTGCGCGTGCCACTACCGCTCGTCGATGGCGCCATCACCCTTCGCATCCTCGCCGATCGCGGCTCGTTCGAGATCTTCGCCAACGATGGTGCCGCCGCCATCGTCGTCAGTGCCAGCTTCGATCCAGAGTCTTCCGCCGTCGCCGCGACCGCCGCTGGAGGCACTGCCGAATTTGCCGACATCCGCATCCGCCCGGTCCGTTCCGTCTGGGAATAGCGGCGCCGCTCGCCGCCCGCTTGATTCCTCAACGAGGCTCCGCGGAGGCAAGAACCGGAGCCGCCCCCCCACCCGAGGCGAATTCCAGCGCTTCTCCGGCCGACAGGACATGGCCGGGGGAAGCGTATCCCCTCCGCGAATCCCGCCCGATGTGACGAC
>CAZKYJ010000678.1:0-3040 GCA_964556355.1 uncultured Verrucomicrobiales bacterium
CATCCTCTGCCCCATGAATCCTACCGCCACACCGCCCGCTCCCCCACCCTTCCTCCTCCGCCCGCCCAAGATCGACGGTAGCGTTTTCATCGCCGAGGGCGCCACGGTGGTCGGCGATGTCACTCTGGGGGAAGAGTCGAGCGTGTGGTACGGGGCCGTGCTCCGGGGCGATATCAACCGGATCGAAATCGGACCCCGCTCAAATATCCAAGACGGTGCCATCGTGCACCTGGCCGACGATTATCCGACGGTCGTTGGCGAGCTCGTGACCTGTGGCCACCGGGCGATTTTGCATGCGTGTACCATCGGGAACGAGGTCCTCGTCGGGATGGGAGCGACGGTGATGGACGGCGCAATCGTCGGGGCGCGATCGATTATCGGCGCTGGCGCCCTCGTCACCGGGGGCACCCAGATTCCCTCCGGATCGCTGGTCCTCGGATCACCGGCCAAGGTCGTGCGCACCCTGTCGCCCGAAGAACAGGCGAAGGTCAAATCTTGGGCGGAAAAATACGTCGCCACCTCGCGCCACTTTATCGAGCTGGGATACTGTCGGAATCCCGCGCGGCACCGGCTCTGACATTTGCTTTGCGTGCCGGCTCACCGTAGCCTTTGGCTGATGCCGCACGCCTCCGTCCATGTCCAGGTTCGCGCCGTCGTCCCGACCAGCGGTGGCTGTGCCATCTTTCTGGGGAACGACGACAAGGTCTTCGTGATCTACGTCGACCAGAGCGTGGGCGCGGCCATCAACATGGCCATGCGGAAAACCCCGCGCGAACGCCCCCAGACCCACGACCTCATCGGAGACATCCTCACGGCCGTCGGAGGAGAAGTAACCCGGATCGTCATCAACGACTTCGACGACGGTGTTTTCTTCGCCCGGCTCATCCTCGAGATCGAAAACGAGTTCGAGGAGCGCAAAATCATGGAGATCGATGCCCGGCCGAGCGACTCCATCGCCCTCGCCGTGGCCGCCGACGCCCCGATCTTCGTCACCGAGAAAGTGTGGGACGGAGCCGATGACATGAGCGAGATCCTCCGGAAGATGGAGGAGCGCGGTTTCGAAATTAGTGAAAATGACGATTGACGCGCCCCGGGATCATCGCAACAAGATGGGGTTCCAGCGTCACGCCTGCCCCTGGCGTCACCAACTCGGGCGGGAAATTCTGGAAATCGCTTGCACGTGACCCGGAGCCTTTGCACTTTGGGTTCCGGGCGACGAAGCCATCAATTGGGCCACGTTGGCCGCACCTCAGACTACATCAACGCACTATGAAAGTTTTACTACTCGGAGCCGGCGGCTTCATCGGCGTCAACCTTACCGAACGCATGCTGGCGGACGGTAGGCATGACATCACTGCCATCGACATCAATGAGGACAAAATCGAGCACCTCGTCAACAACCCGAAGCTCGACTACCGGCATCTCGACATCTCCAAGGACGAAGCGGAAATCAACGCCATTGTGGCCGAGGCCGACGTCGTCGTCGATCTCGTGGCTTTCGCCAACCCCGCCCTCTATGTCACCGACCCGTTCGGCGTCTACGACCTGAACTACACCCAAAACATGAAGGTGGTGGAGCAGTGCCGGAAGCACAAGAAGCGCCTCATCCAGTTCTCGACCTGCGAGGTCTACGGCATCACGGCCGCCAAAGCCGCCGAGGAGTTCGGCCTTTCCTCCGAGACGCACAAGTGCGAGTTCATCGAGGATGAAACCCCTCTCATCATGGGACCGGTGAAGAACCATCGCTGGATCTACGCCTGCGCCAAGCAGCTCCTCGAGCGGGTTCTCGACGCCCTCTGGAAGAGCGAGGGCTTCCGGTTCTCCGTCATCCGCCCGTTCAACTTCGTCGGCCCCCGCATCGACTACCTCCCGACCGAAGAAGCGGGCAACCCGCGCGTCTTCTCCCACTTCATGGACTCGCTCCTCTACGGCACGAACCCCATCAAGCTGGTCGACGGCGGCGAAGCCTTCCGCGCCTACACCTATATCGACGATGCCGTCGATTGTATCGTCCGCATCATAGAAGACAACGGCAACAACTGCGACGGCCAGATCTTCAACATCGGCCAGCCCGACAACGAGCTGAAGATCAAAGAGCTGGCCGTCAAGATGTGCGACATCTTCGACGAGAAGTTCCGCCAGGAGGGCGATCCGCCCCGCCCGGAGATCATTTCGGTTTCCGGCGAGGATTTCTACGGCAAAGGCTACCAGGACTGCGACCGCCGCATCGCCAACATCGACAAGGCGCGCACCCTCCTCGGCTGGGATCCCCAATACGACATCGACCAGGTCGTCACCAAGACCATGGAGTACTTCGTCGGCGAGTTCCGCAAGAAGCAGGCCGCCGAAAAAGAGGTCGCCGCCGTCTAGCGGGAGCGCTCCCCATCTTCAACAGCCGCTCGCCCTCCGTGGCGAGCGGCTTTTTTGTGCCCCTAAAGATCCGGCTGCTCGTCGGCCTCCGCGTTCTTCACGCGGATCACCTGCTTCTTGATCACCTCCAGCTCCACCGTCAGCTGGTGCGCTGCCTTGTAGATCGTCTCCTGCGCCCCCGCGTCCCCCAGCCCGGGGACGGCCGGGTGGATCTTCATCATCTGCAAACCGATCTGCTTGCACGCCTCCTGTATCTGCACGATCGCCGCGTCTTTTTCCATCGCCCGACGCTACCCCCATCTCGCCCCGGCCGCCATGCCCAACTGCCAATGTCACACCTGTGCCATCTGATTGCCCCGACGGCATGATTCCGACCGAGGCAATCGACAGGCTCACGTGGTGCCCAGCTCGATCCAGACGTCGGCGAAGGCCGCGGCCAGCGCGCGCCAGTCGCCCACGGTCGTTGCCGGCCCGCTGCTCACGCGGATGACGCGGCCCATCTCTTCGAAATCGAGGCCCATCGCAGCCATGACGTGCGACGGGTTCCCCCGCCCGGCGCTGCAGGCCGAACCGGTGGAGACCTGGAATCCCCGGGCGTCGAGGCGGGTCAGCCACTTCACGTTTTTGTGGGCGGGCACGAGCACCATCGAGGTATTCCACAGGCGCGGTC
>CAZKYJ010000678.1:3050-3571 GCA_964556355.1 uncultured Verrucomicrobiales bacterium
ACACGGCGTCCACCACCGCTTCCTCGAACCGATCCCGCCCCGCCGCATCGCCCGTCGCAGCCCCATCGAGCACGGCCACCATGCCGGCGACCCCCGCCACGTCTTCGGTCCCCGCGCGCAATCCATTTTCCTGTGGCCCACCCACCTGGAGGGCGAAGTCCTGTGCCCCTTCCGGCACGAGCAGGCATCCGACGCCGCGCGGCCCTCCAAATTTGTGGGCGCTGGCCGTCACGTAGTCGCACTCGCCGAGCCCATCGACCGGCAATTTCCCGACCCACTGCGCCGCGTCACAGTGGAACGGCACGCCCGCGGTGCGGCAGCGGTCGCGCATCGCCTGCCACGGGAGGATGCTTCCGGTTTCGTTGTTCGCGGCCATCAGCGAGACCAGCGCGCATCCCTCCACCGCGCCATCCCCTTCGGCGACCTCATGAAACCAGCGCCGCGCCGCAGCCCGCACGCAGGGGTGCTCGGTTTCGCCGATGCGAACCCGTCGGCCGACGAGGGACGCGTGGCGCATGACC